>CAYFEZ010000100.1:0-5143 GCA_964342215.1 uncultured Dehalococcoidales bacterium
GGTAAACACCCCATCCTTTTCCTTATCGGTTGATAGTCTATCTATCTCATTAACTTGTTGTGACTGTGCTATATAGTCCTCAACCTCAGCCTTTTTTTCTGGTGTAGTCAGTTTAGCCACCAGCGAGTGCTCCGGAGCCAACACCATAAAGGTAACCCCGAAGATAGTATCGGGACGCGTGGTGAATACCCTGATTTCCTTTTCCTCCATTCCTGGATAGTCAAGGGCGAAGGAAATCTCGGCACCCTCGCTCTTACCTACCCAGTTCTGCTGCATCACCTTTATCCGTTCTGGCCAGTCAATGTCGTTATGTTCCATAAGCTCATCGGCGTATTTGGTGATGCGGAAGAACCATTGCTCTAAATCTCGTCGGCTAACGGTTGTTCCACATCGTTCGCAAGAGCCGTCTGCCACCTGCTCGTTAGCCAGCACTGTCTGGCAGAGCGGGCACCAGTTAACTGGTGCCTTATTCCGATAAGCCAGACCGGCATGATATAGCTTTAGGAAGAACCATTGCGTCCATTTATAATACTCGGGTAGGCAGGTCACTACTTCCCTGCTCCAGTCATAGATAGCCCCTATGCTCTTGAGCTGACGACGCATATTGTCCACGTTCTGCATTGTCCAGGTGAAAGGGTGAATACCACGGCGGATAGCCGCATTCTCGGCGGGCAGTCCAAAGGCATCAAAACCCATCGGGTGAAGTACGTTATAGCCTTGCATTCGCTTAAACCGGGCATGAACATCAGCCGGCGCCATAGCGTACCAGTGTCCGATATGAAGGTCACCGGAGGTATAGGGGAACATAGTCAGGGCATACCACTTTGGTTTGGTATTATTCTCAGTAACCTCATATAGCTTATCCTCAGCCCACCTCTGTTGCCACCTCGGCTCTATTTCCTGGGGATTGTAGTTAGCACCCATTATCTTTCCTATCTAGATAAAAGTTCCCTGTCTTTTAATGTTCATAATGACGGGACGTAGTGTCATAATTATGGTGGAGTTAAGGGTGTCATAGACAAGACTTATGGCTTGGCTCTTTTTCTTTTGCTTAATTGTAGCAAGAGTGTAGACTTGGTGCAATCCCGTGTATTTAACCACTACAGGATTGTTTATTAACTTCACCCCCTTTTTTACCCATACTACCCTCTCCCTTATAAAGGGAATGGGGTCAGGGGGACAGGTTGTTAATAATCTCAATTCTACTGGTTTATATTTTAGCTAGGTAATAGTAAAATAGTTATGGGTAGCTATATGATGGTAGCAGTATGATAAAGGTATAACTGTGGAAAATATTGAAGGTGAACAAGAAATAGAGCCAATTCTGAACAAATTTGGTCGGAAAAAGGGGAATCTATTGCCCATTCTGCAGAAGGTTCAGGGTAAACTGGGCTATCTTCCTCGAGAAGCTATGGTAGAGATTGCCCAATTTCTTGGTATCTCGGAGATAGATGTTTATAGCGTGGTTACTTTTTACAAGCAATTCCGGCTCAATCCACCGGGAAAGCACTCGATAAGGGTGTGTTTAGGCACTGCCTGCCATATGAAAGGTGGTTATATCACGCTGGATGCTTGGAAGAGGAGGTTGGGTATTGAACAAACGCAGACTACTACGGACCGGGAGTTTGATCTGGATACGGTTGCTTGCGTTGGTTGTTGTGTGATGGCGCCGGTGACGGTGGTTGATGATGAGCCGCAGGGGAAGGTGGAACCGACAAAAGTGGATGGTATTCTACTCTCGTTCCAGCTAGTGGAGGAAGGTAAACAGAGCCAGTGAAAGTAGTTGAGCTACCCACCGTAGCCGGGGCTTTTCAAGAGATGAAAAGCCGTGCCGCATTACGCTGGAGGGAACTTTGGGATAATGGCAAACCAGTAATTATGGTCGGTGCTGCCACATGCGGTCGGGCTGCTGGAGCCCTGAAAGTACTCCGGGCAATAAAAGAGGAGCTAAAACGGCAGAATCTTGATTGTCCGGTAATCGAGGTCGGCTGCATGGGACACTGCTACGCGGAACCAATAGTTATTATTAATAAGCGTGGGTACCCGTCTGTTTGCTATGGGTATGTTAATACAGTGATGGCCCAGAATCTGGTTAGAGAATTTATCCGGGGTAATAATCCTTGCCTTGAATTCGTGCTGGGAGCGCTGGAACAAAATGCCTGTATTCCGAGTTTTGCTGATTTTCCGAGGGCTAAATATGAGCAAAAGGTTGTATTGAAAAACTGTGGTCAGATAGATCCGGAACAGATAGACCATTATTTGGCTTATGGTGGCTATGCGGTTCTGGTGAAAGCCTTCCGGATGCCGCCAGAGGAGATTGTAAATGAGGTTAGCCGGTCAGGGTTGCGGGGTAGAGGGGGTGCTGGTTTTCCTACCGGAAAGAAGTGGGAAATTTGCCGCAATGCTCTTGGTAGACCTAAATATGTGATTTGTAATGGTGACGAGGGTGATCCGGGATCATTTATGGACCGGGCTATTTTAGAGAGCGACCCGCATTCAGTGATAGAGGGAATGATAATTGCTGGCTATGCCGTTGGTGCTCGTTGCGGCTATATTTATGTTCGTGCCGAGTATCCTCTAGCCGTGCACCGAGTGCAGGTGGCTCTTCGTCAGGCGAGGAAGCTAAACCTTGTCGGTAAGAATATCCTGGGTAGCGATTTTAGCTTTGATATCAGGCTGTTTCAAGGATCAGGGGCTTTTGTTTGTGGCGAGGAGACGGCTCTCATCGCTTCACTTGAGGGAGCACCTGGTATTCCTCAATACCGATCCTCTTACCCTGCTGTCCGAGGTCTGCATTCAAAGCCAACCCTGATTAATAACGTAAAAACCCTTGCCTATATTCCCCATATAATCGAGAATGGGGCGGAATGGTTTGCCCACATTGGTACGGGCAAAAGTAAAGGGACGGCTGTTTTTGCTCTGGCGGGTAAGGTGGTTAATGCCGGCCTAGTGGAGGTGCCTATGGGCACCACGTTGCGCCAGATTATTTTTGACGTCGGTAGTGGTATTCCTGGAGGGAAGAGCTTCAAGGCAGTGCAGATAGGAGGTCCCTCTGGCGGTTGTCTTCCCGAATCGGTTCTGGATTTGGCTATTGACTTTGATTCCCTAGTAGATGCGGGGGCGATGATGGGTTCCGGGGGGTTGGTTGTTCTTGATGAGGACGATTGTATGGTGGAAATAGCGCGCTATTTTTTGGAGTTCACCCAAAGGGAGTCTTGTGGTTTGTGCACCCCGTGCCGATTGGGAACAAAGCAATTGCTGGCGGCACTGGATGATATTGTGTTGGGGAAGGGAAAAATTCAAGATATTAATATGCTCACTGATCTTGCAGAGGACGTAAAGGCTGGCTCTCTCTGTGGTCTGGGGAAGACGGCACCCAATCCGGTGCTGACCACTCTACGTTACTTCAGGGATGAATATGAGCAGCACATCAGAGAAGGGCTCTGCATGGCTCGTATGTGCCGAGATCTCATCGCCTATTACATCATCCCAGAGAAGTGTGAGCGTTCCTGTGATGCCTGTATTGGTAGTTGTACTGTGGAGGCTATAACGCCTAATAAGAAAAGAATTAAGGTTATTGACCAGGAGAAGTGTGTCAAATGTGATACTTGTCTTACTGCCTGTCCTCCTCAGTATAATGCCATAGTCAAGTTTTCACCACCAAGGGAGATTCCGGTTTCAAAGTAAGATAATGAAGAGTGTAGATTTGACTATTAATGGTGAAAAAATAATTGCTCCTGAAGGGAAGAAGCTCCTTTGGGTAGCGCTAGACAATGGTATCTATATCCCCAACCTGTGTGCCCTTCGGGACAAGCCAGAGCCAGCAAGTTCATGTCGGTTGTGCTTTGTTGAGGTGGTGGATAAAGAGCAGCCAGTTGCCGCCTGCACCGAGGCGGTAACTGGCGGTATGGTGGTAGACACCAGAGGGGCCAAGGCGTTAAGGATGGCAAGTAGTAATTTGGAGTTACTTATGGCCTCTTACACAGTGGAGTGTGGCTACTGTGCCAAGAATACTCGCTGCGAACTGCAAAGGATAGCCCATCATCTTGGCGTAAAGTTTAAATCAAAGCGTTTCCGGAAGCTTCGGCGCCAGCTTCCCATAGATGATAGTAACCCTCTGTTCACTTACGACCCGAATAAATGTGTTCTCTGCGGACGATGTGTATGGGTATGCCGGCAGCATCTTGGGCTCGACGTCTTTGGTTTTGCCCACCGTGGTTTCGAGAGAGTGGTTACTACTTTTGATGATGAGCCAATCGGCGACTCCCGGTGCCAGGAATGTTGGGAGTGTGTTAGTGTCTGTCCGAGTGGCGCCTTGGTCTTTAAGAAGAGCTAGATGGTTTCTTCATATCGGTAATCTAGAATTTAGTGCTTTGGGTAGTGGTTTTTTGTAATGGTCTCCATTTTCCTGAGGAAAACAGCCTGGGGAAGAAGACTTTACGGGTCTCCTCAATAACAAACAGACTGCCCCCGGCGAGGATAGCGATACCCCACTGGTTAATACCTAGGGGTACGGTATGGAAAGCTACTTGCAGGAAGGGCACGTAGATAACGGCTATCTGTAACAGAATGGCTACCGTAACGGAAATGAGCAGCCAGTGATTGCGGAAAACGCCTAATCGGAAGATAGTGTACTCGTCAGAGCGGGCGTTAAAGGCTCGGAACCATTCGAAAGTAACCATGGTACAAAAGGTAATGGTGCGAGCTTCATCCAAACTCATTCTCGCCTGAGCCCAGTTGAAAATAGAAAATATGCCTAATCCCATCAATACTGCCATAAAACCGATACGAAGGAGTAGTCCGGGGAAAATGAGTCCTACCTTGGGGTGGCGGGGTGGTTGTTTCAGTTCGTCACCAAATTTGGGTTCAAGTCCGAGGGGAACAGCCGCCGCTGTGTCGGTTACCAGGTTAACCCAGATAATCTGCACTGCCAGTAATGGTGCTTTACCAATGAATAAGACAGTTAGGATTAGTGCAAGTAGCTCGCCAAGATTCGTACTCAATAAGAAAAAGATGACATTGCGTAGCCGATTAAAAATTGTCCGGCCTTCGTCTACTGCGGCCACCACCGAGGCGAAATTATCATCTGCCAGTATCATATCACTGGCTTCTTTGGCTACATCGGTGCCAGTGATACCCATAG
>CAYFEZ010000101.1:0-5084 GCA_964342215.1 uncultured Dehalococcoidales bacterium
TGTGACACCCTGATTAAAAGTCAGGTGCTCTACCAACTGAGCTAACGGCCCATGCCTTACCCTGGTTTTTGGCTTCTTGATTTTAGCAAAACAGTGATGCCAGCACAAGTAGACCACACTGAGTCCAGGGACCACCAGTTCCTTTACCCAGTGACTACAGCGATGCTAGTAGTTTCTTGCTCGGGTTTTCATGGAACTTCATATAGGTCTCTATTTTCTCGTTGTTCTCTGCCTATCCTTGATGACCACGGTTATACCGATGGCTCGAGCCACCACTATAGGTTCCTCCAAAACATCAGCCGCAGATGGCTCGGTAGAAGTTCCGGATGGCGTTATCACCTTCTTGGCGACAAACTCTATCTTCCGGGACGTATTGCCTACCTGTACAATCTTTGCCGTTGCCTCGATAAAATCACCAGCGTACACCGGGGCGAGAAATTCCACATTTTCATAAGCCCGGAACAGGCCTTCATCGCCATCGTGTAAAATGGTAAGCTCAGTGGCTAAGTCTCCAAAGAGAGCCACCATGGTGGCTCCAGCGACTAATTCACCGCCATAGTGGGCGTCCTGGGCACTCATTCGTAGTCGTATTGTTGCTTCTTCCATCAATTCTAACCTCCTTCAGTATTTTTAAGAAGATATTCTAAGGCTAAATTAGCCGTTAACTCCATTCCTAGGGGCATACAGGTCTCGTCTATATCGAACTTAGGGTCATGGTGGCATGTCGGTACTTCATATTTACTCTGGTCCCAGGCCCCCAGCCACCACAATGCTGCCGGTACCTTCTGGGCAAAGAAGGCAAAGTCCTCCCCGGCCAAGCTTGGTTCGTGGCTCAGCACTCTGTTCTCACCGACAGTGTCGGCTACTACCTCCTTCAATATCTCTACCATCTGTGGATTATTCTCCAGTGTAGGGTAGCCACGCCAAAAATTCACTTCGTAGGAGGCACCAAAGCTCTCGGTGATGCCCTTGACCAGTCTCTCTATGTTGTGCTCTATGTCCTCACGAAACTTATCACTTATTGCTCCCATATCCCCGCGGATGACTACTTCCTCGGGGATGATATTGTCACGCGTTCCCCCCAGGATTTGCCCAAAAGTGAGGACAAAAGGCTCCCGGCAATCCATCTGGCGGGTAACCATAGACTGAAGTCCAGTAATGACATGGGCCGCCACCACGATCGGGTCGACAGCTTCGTGGGGCGCGGCAAAATGGCCGCCGATGCCCTTTATCTTGATGCTCACCGCGGTGACACCGCCTATGCTGGGACCGGAACGGACCGATATGCAACCAGTGGGGAGCGTGGAATTGACATGAAGAGCAAAAGCCGCATCCACCTTTGGGTTCTCTAATGCCCCTGCCTTAATCATCGGTAGCGCCCCGCCCGGAAATGCCTCTTCAGATGGTTGAAAGAGAAACTTTACCTTGCCGGGGACGACATGGCTTATGTTGGATAGGACTTCAGCTACACCCAATAGTATGGCCGTGTGGGCATCATGACCACAGGCATGCATTACTCCCTCAATTTCGGAAGCAAAGGGCAAACCGGTTTGTTCCTCAAGCTTCAACGCATCCATATCAGCTCTTAAGGCAATTGTTTTGCCCTTCGCTTGCCCGCTTAAAACAACGGTCACGCTATGAATATTTTCCCCGCGGATAACCTTATAGCCAAGAGCAGTCAGATGACTAGCCACTAGGTCAGCAGTCCTTTGCTCCCGTTTGGAACGTTCCGGATGGCGGTGGAGGTCTCTCCTGACCTCGATTACCTTCGGGGTTACCAGGGCGACCTGCCGTTTCACTATTTCCCTGGTTTCTGTAGAAAGTTTGATGATTTAAGCTACTCCCTTCTTTAACGGTAATGGAAATGGTAGTAATTACACATTCAGGCAAAAAAGTATTGGCTTCCCCTCCTTCTAAAGACATAGCCGGTAACGAGGCCAAAAATCAGGCCACCGAGATGCGCCTGCCAGGCAATCGATGGTAAAAAGGAAACGATAAGGAAACCCCCGATTACGGCTACCCACAGGGGTATAGGGATAGGTATCGGAAAGATGAAGACCCTTAGTTGTGGTCTCATTACTGTGAGTGCCCCACCTAAGGCAAATACCGCTCCGGAGGCACCAACAGCTGTGGAGAAGGGGTGTGCCAAAAGTAGGAATAGGATGTTGCCCAGTATGCCACCGCCAAAATAAACGATTAGAAATCTACCCTCTCCGAGTAATCTCAGTAAGTATGTTCCGAAGAAAAAGAGGGTTAACATGTTAGCAAAGATATGAAAGAAACCGGCATGGATGAATAAGTTAGTTATTATGGTCCATGGTTGTTGCAGGAAACTTGACGGACTTAACCCAAAAAGGACGATAAGGCGGTTTGGATCTATTAAAGTAGCAATAAAAAAAAGGAGGTTAATGCCAATAAAAATCCATACTGGGTTTAACCGGAAACCACCGTAACCTCTATACGCCATATTAACCAATCCTCAATATCCCTATAATAATAGGTAAGTCCTGTATTTAGCAATAGGAATTATTAAACTTTAGTAGCTGAATGGGTAGAAGTAAATAGTACGTTTTTTCTTGTCTTTAACTCAACTATAAAAAAGTGGGGAGCATGTTCTACAGCGCCCCCCACTAACGAATCTAGTTTCTGGAATTCCCCGAGTCTGACTCACTTGCGACAGTCACTACCGCATTAGACCTCTCTTTTACGAAATCTGCCTCTAAACTTGAATCCACGAGCCAATTTCGAGTTCCGCTTGCCCTGCTCTTAGCAGGGCCTCAACTGTCAACCTGCCTTACTCCAAATACCGCATGAAGTCTCATACTACACCTCCGCAGTATAATTTATAGACCACGTGACTCTATTGTCATTTAAACACTTTTGCCCAGAAATGTCAAGCCCATTACCTTCCTAATTGGTTACATTTTTTAACTAATTATCGCTTACTTCCTAGTAGTATCCTCTTTCGGTTTGTAATAGAATCTGGGTTAAGCTATAATGCCTGAGAGCACCGACTGGACCACTGGCAAGGATTGTAATGAGAAACGAATTACGGAACTTGCGTAATACAGTCTGTGGGGTTAATGTACCGAAATATAATGAAAGGAGATGAAGCCGTAATGCTTAATGGCGTTAAAGTAACCGAGATAAATGTAGCAGTGAGGGACCTTGATAAGGCCGTAGCGGATTACGAGAAAATGGGCTTTGAAGAAGTTCATAGGGGAGGAAGTTCCGTCCCTCCGGTTCAATCAAGGTTCTCCAATCTCTCGTTCGGCGACGATTGCCTCTTAACATTGATGGAGTCTACGGATCCTGGCAGTCCAATAGATAGGTTTATTCAAAAAAGGGGCGAAGGTCTTTTTTCCATCACCTTAATGGTTCCCGATCTAGACGAAATCCAGGAAAAACTAAAAGCAGCTGGAGTTGAACTCGTTCTTGATAAACCACTGGAAGCAGAAAATGGGATCATCTTCGCCATGGATTATAAAAAACTAAGAGCTAATTATGCGAAGCCGACGGGACCGACTCATGGTGTTGTGATTGAACTAGACGAGCTCCAGAGATAAACCAGAATGAAGGTCACGGTTACGGTTAGGTACTAAATGGAGGCATTAGCATGGGATATTACACCGTTACCTTTCGGTTCATACTCCTCTAATTGTCGGTGCATATCAAAAATGGCCTTCACTATTGGCCTGTTATTTGGGTAGAGCTTTCCTCCCGGTAAGTTCTTGCTTAGCATGCCACCTCTGTATAGCCTCAACTACTTCATGCGGATGGTCGTATACCCTGAGTAGGTCAAAGTCATCTTCAGAAATATAGCTTTTGGTCAGGGCAAAACTACGTAGCCAATCTAAAAATCCTTTCCAGTACGCGCTGTTATATAACACCACTGGAAATGGTTTTATTTTGTGGGTTTGTATGAGAGTCAATAGCTCAGTTACTTCGTCAAGGGTGCCCAATCCGCCGGGCATTATGATGAAGGCAACAGCATACTTTACCAGCATGATTTTACGAATAAAGAAGTGACTGAATGTTATTGATTTCGTGGTATAGGCATTGGAGTGTTGTTCCTCAGGGAGTTCGATATTTAATCCAATCGACTTTACTCCCGCTCGAAGGGCACCTTTGTTGGCGGCCTCCATTACGCCCGGACCACCGCCAGTTATGACGGAAAAACCTATTTCGCCAAGCCCATGTGCTATTTCTTCGGTGACTGCATACAGCTTATCACCTGGCTTGATTCTAGCCGAACCATATATGCTCACTGCTGGTTCTACATCAGCTAGTTTGTCGAAACCTTCGACTAATTCTCCTATTATACGGAACATACGCCAGGCTTCCCCTTTGGCCAAATCATTTATTTCATATTCATATGGCATTTGGTTCCCTCCTCTAAGATTGGATTCTATCATATTGGACATCAGGAGTTCGATGAGCAGAGTTCTGATCCATGATTGGTGCCGCAGGTGGCTTTAACTTTCGGGAAGTGCGGGTGTCGGTTAGGGAGACTAGAATTGTTAAGCCTACGAAACAAGTATTTTAGCGTAGCTCGGCACTATGTTCTGGCGTACTGATTGGTTTTAAGAGCAATGCCAAGACTAAACCTGCCAAGCTCATCACAACCAGGATAAGGAAACCCAGTTGGTAGCTATTGGTTAAATCAAATGTATACCCTACTAAGAGTGGGCCAAGAGCTCCTCCTATAGTTGCGCTAAGAGCGGCGCTACCAAATATAGCGCCCTGTGAGCGAGTCCCAAACAGCCAGGCAACCATTGGGGAGTAGACAGCAAAAAACCCGCCGTGGCTAAAGCCATACACAGCACCGAATAAGTATAGCATCCACAATTCTTTCGAAAATTGCAGCCAGGATAAAGTTGCAATTAATACAAGAAAGCAAATAACCAGCGCCCGCTTGGTCCCAATTCTATCGCAAGCGTAACCCATTACTAGTCGGCCAATCATACTCGTTCCGCCTATAATAGATATGAGGCCAGCAGCATTCATCGCGGAAATGCCGAATTCCTCAGCGTGGGGGGCAATGTGAACTATGATGGTTTGGGTGCAGAGACCAAATGTTAGGA
>CAYFEZ010000102.1:0-5015 GCA_964342215.1 uncultured Dehalococcoidales bacterium
GAGGTAGCCACTAAACCGGTGGGCAGATGAGTGAGCCTTACGGCGCTGCTTGTCTTCTGCATATGCTGTCCGCCCGGTCCACTCGAACGGAATACATCAACCCTTAGCTCATCCGGATCTATCTGTATATCGACATCGGTTTCAGCCTGAGGCATAACCTCTACTAGGGCAAATGAGGTGTGGCGGGCCCGGTCGGCATCAAATGGGGAAAGGCGCACCAGCCGATGAACGCCGTGCTCTGATTTCAGATAGCCACAGGCATAACCGCCATTGACCCCGATGACAGCGCTCTTTATCCCTGCCTCTTCACCCGGGGAAATATCCAGTATCTTTGCCTCATAACCACGGCGCTCAGCCCAGCGGAGATACATCCTCAGCAGCATTTCCGCCCAATCCTGTGATTCGGTACCTCCCGCTCCGGCATGAATGGCGAGGATAGCATTTCTTACATCATATTCGCTACGGAAAGCCCGCTCCAGTTCCAGCTCATCCAGACGGGAAGCCACCTTGTCTATATCAGCTTGAATCTCTGCTATAAACGAGGTATCCTCCTCCTCTGCCAAGGGTAATAACTCTGCGATGCCAGTTATTTGTTTCTCCAGTTCCCGCCACTTTTGCACCGCTCTCGTCTGCTCCGCTAACTGGCGCATAACATTTTGGGCGTTTCTCTGGTCAAGCCAGAAGCCAGACTGGGCTGATTGTTTCTCTAAGCGACTAATTTCATCTTCTTTAGCCGAAATGTCAAAGATGCACCAATGCCATAGCCACTCTGTCCTGTAAATCCTTTAATTTATCTTTTAACTCCTGCATCTGTTCTCACCACTGATTTTTATTTGAAAACCTGATTCTGATTATAGCGACAAAATATTCTTCTGACAATACGTATCTGGACGAGCACCGTAAATTGACCCTTAAGTAGGCTTATGATAATATTAAGACACTTTAGCTACGGTAATTTTTAGGGTTTTATACTTTCCTGTATCCTTATAGCTATCCGGTATATACGTTGTTACTAACTCGGCTCGGGGGAAGGAAATGCGGGTAGAGGAAGAATTAGCGCAACTGTCACCCCGGAAAGACATGTTGCTGACCATCGGTGTCTTTGATGGGGTTCACCTTGGTCATAAATACCTGATTTCACAACTAAAGGAGCATGCCCGGCAGCAGAATCGACTCAGTGGAGTGGTAACTTTTCGTCGGCATCCCCAGGAGATACTGCCCCCCAAAACCAAGTTACCGTTCTTGAGTAACCTTACCCAGAGAGCTAACCTCCTTAAAAATGAAGGAGTTGATGCCGTCGTTACCCTGTCTTTCAGTCGTGAGTTGGCTCAACTTAGCCCTCGACAGTTCGTTAGTTTACTAAAGAAATGCCTTAGAATGCAGGGGCTGGTAATTGGTCCCGACTTTGCTTTAGGCCGAAACAGAGAAGGCGACGTTAGTACACTATATAAATTAGGACGAGAGATGAATTTCAGTGTTAGCGTAATACCGCCTATAATGATAAACGGTGAGGTGGTGAGTAGCACTGCTATCCGAAATGCTTTGGCTGAGGGGGATATGAAGCGAGTGCATAACATGGCCGGGCGTCTTTTTAGCCTTAGTGGGGGGGTGGTCCATGGGGCGAAACGGGGCGAGGAATTGGGTTTTCCTACTGCCAATCTGGATGTAGACGAGGAACAGGCCCTTCCCCTCGACGGTGTTTATGCTACCATGGCTTATTTTGGTGACCAAGCTTACCAGTCAGTAACCAGTATTGGTAGACGCCCTACTTTTGATGCGGGTCAGCGCACGGTGGAGGTTTATATTCTCGATTATCGTGGTGACTTATACGGGCACAAGTTAAGAATTGATATAATAGAAAGACTCCGTGATGAAAAGCAGTTTAATGCTGCCGAGGAATTAAAGAAACAAATAGCCGAAGATGTAAAACGAGGCAAAGCTATACTAAACTCTCAAGGTAAAGAGTAAAATGGCTAGCGGGAAAAGAGTCCAAATGGATTCGGATGTTAACTTCTTGCTCAAACGAGGGGTAGCTGAAGTTATTGTTGAGAAGGAAATGGTCAAACTACTCCGCTCAGGTAGAAAACTGCGTTTAAAAGAAGGGTTCGATCCTAGTTTTCCTGACATACACCTGGGGCATATGGTGGCGTTACGAAAACTACGGCAGTTCCAGGAGTTGGGGCACCAGATTGTTCTTATTGTGGCTGACTGGACGGCCCAGATTGGTGACCCGAGCGGTGTTTCTATCACTCGGCCGATGCTATCCAAGGAGCAAGTACAGGCTAATGCCCAGACCTATATGGAGCAGTTCTTTACGGTGGTGGATAAGGGTAAAACCGAGGTGAGGTGGCAAAGTGAATGGTATGGTAACTTTACGCTCGCTGATATTATTCAGCTTACCCGTAGGTTTACAATAGCCCAATTATTGGCTCGGGATGATTTCAGCAAGAGGTATAGTGCCGGGCAACCTATTACCTTAACCGAGTTACTCTACCCATTACTGCAAGCTTATGACTCAGTAGCTATTCAGGCTGACGTTGAATTTGGAGGTACTGACCAGAAATTTAATTTGCTGGTGGGTAGAGAGCTTCAATCTATGGTAGGGCAGCCCCCCCAGCAAATTCTTTTAGTTCCTCTCCTTATAGGGACTGATGGTAGTCAGAAGATGAGTAAGAGCCTGGGTAACTATATCGGTGTCGCTGAGCCACCTGATGAGATATATGGTAAGGTAATGTCCATTCCGGATAGCCTCATCCCGCAATACTTTGAATTAGTGACTGAGGTTACGGATAAGGAGCTGGAGGAATTTAGACAAGCACTTAAGGATGAGGACACTAACCCGATGGCGCTTAAAAAGCGGTTAGCTAGAGAAATTGTCACCCAGCTTTATGACAGAAAGTCAGCAACTAAGGCTGAAGAGTACTTTACTCAGGTATTTCAAAAGGGAGAGTTACCAGAGGAGATACGGCAAGTAATAACCGAGGAATTACTACAAAAAATGAAAGCTCGCTTATTTGAAGAGGAGAGATTTGTGGTTTCGGGTAGAGAAGTCGGTGAGTCGGAAACTGAGAAGTGGGATATACCAGTTCCCCTACTGTTATGTGAGATAGGTCTAGCTAAAAGTCGTAGTGATGCCAAGCGGCTTATAGCGCAAGGGGCTGTTCACATTGATGATAGGGTAATTTATGATAATTATAGGGAATACGGTGCTATCAAGGCAGGCAGCATCATCAAAGTGGGTAAACGCCGTTGGGTGAAACTTATTTGATGATAATTATGATACAAATTGGCAAACTCCGCTTTGCCAGAATGACTGATATTGACTAAAGGAGGACAACCATGCACTATCTACTCTTATCTTTAATAACGATGGTACTTTTTGGGATTCACTATTTTTTCGTTAAAATCATATCGCCAAATATTAACAGTGCCAGTATTGCCATTGCTGGTGGGTTGGTCTATTTTCTGGCTATGTTTGTCTATCTCTATTTCACCAAGACCCCTCTCATGCCTGAGCAACAGATATACTGGTGGTATGCTGTCATTATCGGAATACCTATGGCGATCGGGGTCCTTACTATTTATTTGGCGGTCGCCAGAGGGCCGCTGTCAGTAGTTATGCCTATTTATGGGCTTAATGCCATGGTTACCGCTGTCCTAGGTATAATATTCCTGCACGAGCCACTTTCGGTACCCAAGGTGTTCGGCTTAGTTTTTGCCGTAGCTGCCATCGTGTTGCTGAGTCGTTAAATATATTGTTAAAATAATAGTGGGCATATTCCAAGGGAAGGTATCAGGCTACCATAGTAGTAATTAATTGGTAAAGGAGGCAAATTAGTGAATTTACGTATTCCCGGACCTACTCCCCTACCCAAGGAGGTTCTGCAATCATTAAGCCGGCAGATGATAAATCATCGCGGCCCAGAATTTGGGCAGATGTTGAACAAGATTACGGATGAACTGAAACAATTGTTCCAGACAAAAGAAGATGTTTTCTTACTCACGGGTTCTGGAACGGGTGGTTTGGAGGCGGCTATTGTTAATACTCTATCTCCCGGTGACAAAGTATTATCGGTATCCGTTGGCGTCTTCGGTGAACGTTTTGCAGCAATTGCCCGGCAATTTGGTGCCGAGGTAATTCCGCTTACCTTTGAGTGGGGTAAGCCAGCTGATGTAGATGCAGTACGACAGGCTCTGCAGGGGAACCCGAAAATCAAAGCTGTGCTAGTCACCCATAATGAAACCTCCACCGGTGTTACCAATGACTTGGCTTCAATAAGCTCGGTAGTAAAGGGCTTTGATAAACTACTGCTAGTTGATGCTATCAGCAGCTTAGGTTCACTTAACCTGCCGGTAGATGACTGGCACTTGGATGTTGCTGTTACTGCTTCCCAGAAGGGGTGGATGGTTCCTCCTGGTCTGGCTATGGTTAGTATGAGTCAGGAGGCATGGCAGGCTCATTCGGCAGCCAAAATGCCTCGCTTTTACTGGGATTTTACCCGAGCCAAAAGTTATTTAGAGAGAGGGCAAACACCGTGGACACCAGCTATTTCTATAGTTTTTTCGCTATCTGTAGCGCTAGAAATAATGCTAGAGGAAGGACTAGAGAATATTATCACTCGCCATGCCCGGGTGGCTAAAGCGGCCCGGGACGGGATAAAATCTTTGGGGTTGTCTTTGTTTGCTGACGAGAGCTGTGCTTCTAATACCGTTACTGCTGTCGCCGCTGCCAATGGGCTTGATGTCAAAGGGATGCTTCGGATATTAAGAGAAGAGCACCAGATTACACTGGCTGGTGGACAGCAGGAATTAGATGGGAAGATATTCCGCATTGGTCATCTCGGCTGGGTAGCTGAAGCGGATATTGCCGCGGTGATATCAGCTCTAAGGGTGGTACTACTAAGGGCTGGGTTTAAAGGTAGTTAATAATGAAAGTTCTAATAGCTGACCATATTGCTGAAGAAGGAATTAACACACTTGACGGCTGCGCCGAGGTTGACGTTAGGCTTGGGCTA
>CAYFEZ010000103.1:0-4984 GCA_964342215.1 uncultured Dehalococcoidales bacterium
CCCCATAACCGGCAGCTCCAGCCAGAGCTGCTTCCATCATTATCTCTGTGTTTCCTTTCTTTCTCGGGCTGCACACAATACCCAATACTTTCATAGTTAACCTCTCTTTCTTTAGTAAAGTTAATGCCAGAAGTTGAGTTTATCCCTGTTTTCTATAAATGTCAATACCGAATCTGCCACTGTCTGTCTCTGGCTCCGATTACACCATTTTCGCCAATTCTGAATCTAAAATCTGTGGGATCAACTTTAGTTTAGCGTCCCCAGACTTTTTCAATAGTTCATCGCTATTTAGGAAGTTGATAACACCCAAAAAGAGGGCTAAACTTAAGTCCCACCACGTGAAATAATCTAAAAGCACTATAAATTAGGTTATGGAAGATGATGGTAAAACAAGCGGGATAGACCGCTAGGTAATAACGTGGTGTCAGGTAGCCTATTGGTTGTTACAGGATATTCTGTTCTGAAGTTATTGATAATATTAGGCAAGCGATGTGGTCAAAACACGCTGCTCAGGCAATAAATCTTTTAGTAATCTTGCCAGGTATCTTTGCCTCACAAGGTACTCCGGTCATACACAGACCACAGCCAGCGTATCCACCCGTATATCCATCTTTCTTGACCCAAGGGGCAAGTTCTAGATATATATAGTCATGGCATTTAATCTTATCGTGTCCTCTGGAAGTTATCGCTCCCGCCGGGCAACGTACGGCACAAAGCCCACAAGTACCGTTCTCCAGAAAAGAGCAGTTGGCGGTGTGGTTGGAATATAGTCTGGGGGAAGGAGGTAACTTAGCATTCGTAACTATGCTACCGCAGCGCATAGCCAGACCTTTAGGTGTTATCAGAGCATCGGTAAGACTGAATGTACCCAGTCCAGCTGCATACGCTATGTGTCTCTCAGACCATATTGACGCCTGACCTCGTGACGTGTCCAGCACTTTAAAAAAACGGGCTGTTGTTGGAGCCACAGCCCAATATCCGCGGTCTTGAAGAAGGTTTATGATGAGATCGTTCAGGTTATTGAGAAAAGTTACGCTACGCCAACGGCTGTGGTTCCATCTAAGAGAGGGCCCAACAGTCATAGTACGGTTACTAATCCTGGTCTCCTTAGTATAGGGTTGAATCCAAGAAATAACGCTAACATCACCTACTGATAAGTCCGTGTTATTTAGTTCTTCTCTCAAGTATATTTCAAGTGCTTCTCTTGGAGTGAGGTGAAAATCCCCAATAACTTCTCGTCTTTTATATTCAAGAAACAATGGGTCATCACCATCGGCAAAACCTACCAACGGTTCTGCAAAGATAGGACTGCCATCGATATCCTTAAGACAATTATCAGCATTTTCCCGAGTGCATTGCTTAATACTCTTATCAATAAGTTGGGCTAGGTTGTCGTCTAAATCGGTAACAGTCGCACTTTTCATATTAACTTAAATGTTCCGTCTCCCCAAATTATATTAAAAATGCCTTTATCGACTATCTTTTCCCTAGGTTTTTAACTAATCCCAAATAATTTCAGTACGAACATAGTATACATTATTCATCCCGATTTTCCAAGGCATAGACAACAAACGTACAATTACCGGGTTACAATAATGGTATAGGGACACTAGAACGTCTAAACAGTATACCAGAAAAACAGTAACCCACCTACCGAAATGTAAAGAAGGTCTCAAAAATCCAAAATGCCCCACCCCCACTAACTACGCACTGTTTTAAAGTTTCCTGCCCCTACCCACTTCTTGTGCGTCTTGCGCTTTTGCTTTACTGTGTAATACCAACCGATGCCTAAGCCCGTCAGAATTACTGCGAAGACCATGCAGCTGGCGCAGCACCCGTAGCAGGTAACAATCCTACTAAATCGGAATAAGACTGGGAACAACGTAACCATACTGCAATGAGCAAAAAGGACCCCTAGTATTACACCATTATACCCATGGTATCACTACCCAATACTGTGCTTGACAATCATGGTGTAATAATGCTAATAAGACACATCACCGGTTAGTCTATACGATTCACAATAATCGAAAGGAGAAGGATAATATGTAAGTTCTCGGTTAGGTAAAATGAAAGATCAGGTGATTACAGGAATACAAAGTAGTGATGGATGTATGAACACAAGGTATGACAAAATTCTTAATCAATTAAAGTAAAGGAGAGTTAATACATGTCTTTTAATTTTAAAGAAGAGGGGGTCACCTCATTAAGGAAAGAATGGCTTCATATGCTGGAGAGGCCTCGAGTGATGAAAAAGACACTAGGAACTGATGAGAGTAAAGCACACACTGTAATCATGCTAAACAGCGGGATACTTAGTTTTAAGAAGAACATGCAACCGGGAGCTCCTTCTACTTTCACCCACGGGCACCAGTATGACGCCCTGTTCTATGTACTGGAGGGGAAAGGATACGAGATTCACGACGGGGAGAGATACGATTGGAAAGCCGGAGACGCTTTTTTCCCACATCCCGGAGGAAGCGTACATCAACACTACAATGCTGACTCTGAACGCCCGGCAAGAGTTTTAGTTTTTGCCCTTGCTCCGGCGTTCCATAGTATGAACCTAGGAGCTGATGGACTAGTTGAACTGTCCGAATCGTTCTCATCCGGCAAAGATTATCAAGAGACACTTATATCTAGAGAGGAGGTGTCGGATTAATGTATAGGGAAAGCGAAAGTTATACTAAGGGAAAACTCAAGACAAAATTTTATGAAGATAGACTAGTAGAAGCAAAGCAACAGAGCGCCCGCCTTGAAGCGATGAGAAAAGTGGTCAAAGCTGAAGACATGCCCTGGGAGAAATGCCGTGAGGGCAAGATTAAACATGTATGCAATGAGGATATGGATGCGAGAGTAACGTCTTTTGATGCGTACATTCAAGAAATACCAGCCGGGGGGCGAACAGGAAAACACAGGCACATGAGGGAAGAAGCCTTCTATGTTCTGGAAGGGAAGGGATACGATATTCACCATGACCCCGATCTACACCTCAAGAAAACTTACGAATGGGGAATACAGAAGGAAGGGAAAAAATTTCAATGGGAAGAAGGAGACCTAGTTTATATTCCGGTGATGGTGGCCCATCAACACTTTAACGCTGACCCCGAAAAACCTGCCCGAATCATAGTAGCCAACCCGCGTATCCCCATATATATGGGATGTGAGCTTTGGGAGCAGCTTGAAGACGCTCCTGAGTAAGAACTGAAGGCTAAACTAATAATGCGTTCAGTGACACGAGGAGAACGATAAAGGCAAGTTAGCGTTTCAAGGTCAGCGCATTATTGCAGGTAGCCAAAGTGCTAGGGTGGGAAAGGCAATTATCAGTATCATTGCTATGAGGTCACACCCGAGAAAAGGCAGAGCAGCTTTATAGATATCCCCCATAGTGGTATCCGGTGGGGCTACCCCTTTCATCACGAACAAGTTCAGCCCAAAGGGTGGTGATGTTGTCGCCATCTCCATATTAAGGAGCATTATCACCCCAAACCATAATGGATTAATACCAACGGCATTAACAATAGGCATGAATATCGGGAGAGTAATCATCATTATAGATAGCTGTTCCAAAAACATCCCCATTATCAGCAAGATAACCTGCATCATGATGAGGACAGAAATGGGCGATAGCGAGAGGTCAGTCACCAAGCCCACCAAGCCTCGGCTGGCGCCGGTAAAGGCTAATATTTGAGCAAATGCGGCCGCTCCAGTGAGTATTAACAGTACCATACCTGAAATCCTAAGGGTATCGCCCACTGCTTCCTTTATTATCTTCCGATTAATCCCTTTATAAATAAAAGCGAGAATGATGCTGCCCAGAGCGCCTATGGCAGCTGCCTCTGACGGCGTGGCAATACCTAAGAAGATGACCCCGATAACCAGAAAGATAATCCCACTTAATGGCAGCACGTAGAGTACAAGTGATTTAATCCGGTCAGATAAAGGTGGGAGGGTCACATCATAGGGAGGGGCAATCGAGGGTTGGAGCCAGCATCTGATGATGATATAGGCGGCGTAAAGCGCCGCCATCAACAAGCCAGGGATGATAATGGCCATCAAAAGCCCGGCCACGGAGATATAGGCCAGAGCAGCCAAAAGTACGCCCAGGTTAGTGGGCGGCACCATTATCGCCAGACCGCCACTACCCATGATAGGACCCAGGCTCATGGCCTTTTTGTAGCCGCGCCTTTCTATCTCTGGCGTTAGCACTGAACCCAACATAGCCGTGCTCGCCATAGCCGAACCACTCAGAGTAGAAAACACCGTACCGCCAGCTACCGCCAGTAAACCCAGTCTACCGGGTAGGCGACCGAGCCATTTATCCAGGGTATCCATCATGCGAGGGGCTATACCTGACCGAAACATTATCTCCCCCATGAGGATAAACATGGGGATGGGCATTAGGGTGAAGCTGGACACGGAAGACCACATACTCATGATAAGTTGTCTTAGACCGGATTCGCCACCCCAGAACACCACCACTCCCACCACATTTATGATCATAAAGACAAAGGCTACCGGCATCCCCGTCAATAATAAGACGATAAGACTGGCAAGTAGTACCAAGCCGGTTATCCACCATTCCATAGACGCTTATCTCCAATTATGTAAATTTTTAGGTTGTTTCCAGATCTCTTATTACTTTACCGGATAGTACTTTCCAACTCTCCAGATAACTATAGGTTCTCACTAGGAACTGGAGAAGGAGAAGAAAACTACCAATAGGAATAATGGCGATGAGCGGAGCTTTGGGGGGCATCAATAATGAGTCCATAAGGAGATTCCGCTGAGAGAAGTCCCAGACGACCTGTGAACCATACACTATTAGGAGAGAGCAAAGGGCGACCCCGATAATCGAGGTTATGATACCAAACAAAACCCGAACCCTGGGATTTATCCGACTAACCAAGATCTCTACTTTGACATGTCCTTCTTTTTTTAGTATCCAGGCGGCGGCCAAAAAGGTAAACCACACCAGAATATA
>CAYFEZ010000104.1:0-4942 GCA_964342215.1 uncultured Dehalococcoidales bacterium
TATCACCTCTCATGCAGTGGCGGGCTCTCGTTCCTCGGGACAACTCGCAAAGTATGGTGGAAATGACAAAAGCACATAGGGGGAAAGTAATAAGGGCATACCACTCCCTTATTCCCAGAACAAAAAGGGCTATTCCCAGAATTACAGCCGCCACTAACGGCCAGAGGAAATTAACCATCAATTTATTAAGCGACGCCCGCCGCCAACCAATAAGGGCACAAATTCCGGTAAGCAAAATAACCGCCAAGAAAATAGGTCCGTTCACCTGATTGAAGAAGGCCGGACCAACACTAATCTTGACCCCTCGTACCGCCTCGGATATCACCGGAAATATCGTCCCCAAGAAGATAGTGAAGGCAGCACCAACTAAGAGCAGATTGTTCAGCAGAAAAGTACTCTCCCTGGAGACAAGGGACTCCATCTCCGCTTCACCCTTAAGGTCTTCACTGCGGTAGTAGACTAAACCCAGTGATCCAAAGAGAGTGATACCGATAAAGACCAAAAAGAATGGGCCTAAGGTAGAATCAGAAAAAGTGTGAACCGAGGAAATGATACCGCTCCGGGTGAGGAAAGTACCAAAGATGGTCAAGGTAAACGTCAGTATTATCAATACCATATTCCAGACCTTTAGCATCCCCCTCCTCCGTTGTATCATAATAGAGTGAAGAAAAGCGGTGGCTACCAGCCATGGCATGAACCCGGCATTCTCAACCGGGTCCCACGCCCAATAACCTCCCCAGCCAAGCTCAACATATGCCCACCAAGCTCCGACAATATTACCAACTCCGAGAAGGAGCCAAGATAAAAGTGTCCATCTCCTTATCACTACCAACCATTCATCACTGAGCCTTCTGGTTAGCAGGGCAGCTATAGCAAAGGCAAAGGGAATGGTAAAACCAATATAGCCCGCCAATAATAGTGGCGGGTGAATTATCATCCCCGGATTCTCCAGCATGGGGTTAAGCCCCATCCCTTCAGCTGGAATAAAGACGAGTTTCTGAAAAGGGTTTGATACCGTAAACAATAGAATAAGGATGAAGGCCTGGGTGACCATGATAATTGAAGAGGCATAAGGCACTAGCTCTTTACCAACATCCCGCTTCTGAAGCACTACCACGACGGCAAATAAAGAGAGGAGCCATCCCCAGAAGAGTAATGAACCGTCATTACCCGCCCAAAGAGCGCTGATGAGGTAAATTAATGATAGATCACTGCTGGTGTAGTTGGCGACATACTCTATCTGGAAATTATGTGTAACCAGTGCATAGAGTAGAACCACTACCGATACCGAAAGTAACCCGAAGACAGCAATGAGGCTATTTTTGGCGCTCGCAATCAGTACCGGATGCCTTCCCCTTCTCCCCAATAAAAAAGCAATGGCCGAATAGATTGAAACTACTAATGCCAGAAATAGCGTGATATAGCCTATATCTGCCATAAATTACTTCCCCAAACTGAACCTCATTCGGCAGGTACATATCGCGTAGGACATTTTGGCATAAGTGTATGTGCCTGGAAAATGCCGACCGAATCAAGATAACCTTCAATTACAACATCATTACCAACCTTAAAGGTATCGGGAACAACACCTTGGTAAAATACCGACAAGATCGCTTCGCCATCGGTTATGGTGAACCTCAGCGTACGTCCCACATCCTCCTGCATCAAAGAACCTGGGGCAACATGACCATTCACCCGCACCGTATCACCATAAACTAAACTCCTCTGTTCTAGAAATTGACTGACCGTATAGTTAGCTGAACTTTGGTTACTGAAACCCATAAAGGTGAGATAGGCTATAGCAATTATTACGATAAACCCACCGATGACGAACTTCTTCTTTTTCCGCACCAATCACTCCAAAGTTAAGATTCTGGTAATACCAAAGAAGCATACCGTCAAATATTACTAACCGCTAACTGCACCAGCCTTCTGCTGCTTACTACAATACGGCCTGATGGCATGTAGTACGGGGATCGCTGGAGCGTCTTTCATCGCCATCCGGTATACCTGTTACCCCGGCTGAGCCACCCCATCTGCACCCACAGAGTGACACATCAAACAGTCTCCATAATGAGATATCACCGTTGGTGTTACCGCCTGTGGTAGTGGAGATGACTCCTCTTGAGACAGCGGAGCTACTGGCGCCGTCATACCACCCAAATAACTAATGGCATCACCCCAAGCAACAGTAGTAATTCTATACACCATCCCACTTTATCTTCATTTGGTCCGCCTACTTGTATCATAGCACGTTTAACCTGTTAGAGAAAGAGATAACCCAAGAGTACATCAGTATCCCACCCTTTATCCTTTCCCCGCTACTTTAACTTCCAATCTTATGGTTAGCTATGGCCAAACGAACAGTTACTTGCCATAATGCGTCATTCTGCACAGAGTAGGGATTAGTCGGTGCTGGTGGTAAGGGTGTTTTCCTGTTTAAGGCACTAAATAGGGGTGAGACCAGGATTGCTATAGTTTAGAAACGACCACGGGAAGACCATACCCCGAGGACATAACGGAGAAATTTAACGTTAGCATAAGGTAGTACTTACCGATTGCTGACTGAGGCTTCCAGGTGAAGGAGATACTTCTTCATTCCCATTCCCCCGCCGTAGCCACCCAGTCCACCATCACTAGCAATTACACGGTGACAGGGAATGACTACAGGTAAAGGATTTCTCCCTAGAGCCCGCCCCACCGCCCGTACCGCCCTCGGTTTCCCTATTTGCTCAGCCACCCAACTATAGCTTCTAGTCTCACCAAATGGAATAAGCCTGGTTGCCTCCCATACCTCACGCTGAAAGGTAGTAGCCCCAGATAAGTCAAGCTTATCCGGAAAAGCAGTCTTATGACCGCTAAAGTAAAGTTTAAAGCGTTCCACTAAGTTTTGAAAAAGATGAGGGGACCGAGTGATAGAACCTACATTGGCACCCAATAGCTGGCGCACCTCTTGAGCTGAACGCTGGGGTAGGGTGAAGCCCCGCAGCCCTTTTTCTGACGACAGCGCCCCTACCCAACCAGCATCCGTATTAAAAAATATATATTTTAACTCTCCGGTCATGACAATACCCATCATTAGTGATAATTCTAAAATTACCCATCTGGTGTGGATTTTTTGAGCTCTATTAATTCAATTATTAAACCAAAGGCGTCCTTAGGGTGTATGGTACATTCATACATCTCATCAAATGCCGGGTCATCTATCTTTTGTCTATCACTGACTCTTATGCCTTTAGCTCGTAACTCAGCAATTGCTTCATCGAGGTTTTCTACCTCAAACCCAAGACCTTGAAAACTAGGGGCAGACCTTTTATGCTGTTTGCCGATAGGAAGCTCATCATTAATTGACTCACTTATTTCCAAGAAGAAAGGCTCCTCCAGTCCCAAATAAGCCACTCTAGCCCGATGTCCGTATTGCGCCAGCCACGGCATATCAGGAGCAAGCCCGGGTTCATTAGGACGTATCTGCGCCCCCAAAACATCTCTAAAAAGAGACACCACGCTGTCCATCGTCCCCGTCTGGCAAAAGGCATTTATACCAAAAACTCGTTTAATTTTCATAAGCTGACCTCTTTCCTATAGTGGACCTCGAAATATCCTCACTTTACTTTTATGTCTAACCTCTTGGGCCCATAACTGGCTCCGGATTGACATACCAGTCAGGTAGTTGCTTAAGGTAATCGGCCCAGTAGAGACACCCCCATCAGTACCAGTTCTACCATTCCCCTTCTAACGGTGTTTTCCCGCTGGATTCTAATAATTCAATTATTAAGCCAAAAGCATCCTTAGGGTGTATCCAGCTTTGGTACTGTTTCTCAAATGCGGGGTCCTCTGTTTTTATCTTATCGCTGACCCTCACGCCCTTAGCTCGCAGTTCAGCAGTTGCTTCGTCAATGTTTTCCACCTCAAGCCCGAGAACCTGAAAAGCCGGGGCCGACTTCTTATGCTGTTTACCGGCAGGCAGCTCATCATTAATTGACTCACTTAGTTCTATACGGCAAGGCACTTCTGTTCCAAGCCAAGCACCTTTGGCGCGCATTCCGAATTGGGATCGCCAGAGCATCACGGGACCTATCTTTGCCCCTAGGACATCTCTAAAAAACTTCTCTGCCTCGTTCATCGTCCCGCTCACGCAAAAGGCATTTATACCACTAACTCGTTTAATTTTCATGAGCTGACCTCTTAAGCTAAGTATTATTTGAACTAATGGGATTGTGGAATACCATTAGCCATGATACAATTATTTTCCGCCGCCAGCTTTCTCTTTAATCTCTACAAATTCAAGTAGCAAACCGAAAGAATCCTTAGGGTGTATCATGCACTCGTATATTTCCTCAAATACCGGATCATCTATTTTACGCTTATCACTAACACTTATACCTTTAGCTCGTAGTTCCGTAATTACTTCGTCAATACTGTCCACCACCAGTCCCAGAAATTGAAAACTGGGAGCAGACCTCTTATGCTGTTTACCGATAGGGAGATCATCATTGATTGACTCACTTATTTCTACCTGAAAAGGCACCCCTGTTTCCCATTGAGCAATCCTGGCTCGATGTCCCCACTGTGCTAGGTGGGGCATAGCCGGATCTGGTACATCGGGTTGAATCTTCGCCCCCAAAACATCTCTAAAAAAATCCACTACGTTATCCATTGTCCCTGTCTCACAAAGAGCATTGAGACCCAAAACTCGTTTAATTTTCATTAGTTCACCTCCTTTTATTATGTAGAACTCAAAATGCAGAATGTAAAAGATTCCCCGCTTACTTCGTTATTTAAACCTCCTTATTTAATTCAATCTCTTAGTACTAATACAATAGTGGCCAGAAAACTTCTTAAGTCGGCTACTCTATCCCTGCGGCTCGTTTAGCTCTCGCCTTACTCCTCTCCAAAGCATAGCCGGCTAGGGTTCCAAGCCTTAGCGCCTGAGGGGCTCCTC
>CAYFEZ010000105.1:0-4843 GCA_964342215.1 uncultured Dehalococcoidales bacterium
CTCTACCATAGCCCGATGGTTCGCCAAGAGAAGAGGCATGATGACCGGTGTTGTTGGTACAGGTACTGGCATAGGCACAATAATTATCCCACAAGCGGCTGGTTGGCTCATCTCTAGTTATGGTTGGCGCAACTCCTTTTTGGTCACTGGCATTAGCACGTTAGTTTTGGTTGTTATCGCTGCTCAATTTCTCAAGCGTAGCCCGCAGAACATGGGACAATTACCCGATGGTGAAACCGGATTAAAGCGAGAAAATCTACCTTTAGAAACCAGAGGATTTTCTTTTCAGGAAGCGATTAGTACCAGGCAACTATGGATGATTTCAGTAGTATTCCTCTGCGCTGGATTCTCTATATTTACTATCTTGGCACATATTATTATCCATGCTACGGGGCTAGGAATTTCAACAACTAATGCTGTCAATATTATGACCATTATAGGAGGAATAAATATTACTGGCAGACTGGTGATGGGTAGCACCAATGATAGGTCTGGCCCCAGGTCCGTTATCATTATCAGCTTCATAGTGATGTTAGCTTCTTTAGTTTGGCTGCAATTTGCTACGGAACTATGGATGCTCTATTTCTTTGGTGCTCTCTTCGGCTTTTCCTGGGGTGGTTTGTTTATAGCACACTCACCAATGATAGCTGAGTATTTTGGACTAGATTCCCATGGTGTGCTTTTTGGCTTTATTCAAACTAGCATGTTAACAGGGGGTACCGTTGGTCCTGTCTTAACAGGATACACGTTTGATACAGTCGGCAACTATCAGCCAGGTTTTTTAATATTAGCAATAGTAAGTTTTATAGGCTTAATAATGGTATTGCTGTTAAAACCAATCAGGAAGGACAACGTCAGTAACTTCATGCGGTGACAGATAGAAGTCCTTAGAAACGGTGTAACGACATGCCAAATCAGTTAAATGATCAGATCGTCTGAAGCTTTATAGTTCTACAGTGGACTAAGGATTATCAATCCGTTGGCCATAGCTAAACTGGTAAATCAGGGTAGGGTTGGTTTTTCACAACAAGATAAGGGGTTAGCATCCTACCTGAGGCATACTGCAATATATATTTATGGGTGTTATGTACCTTAGTGGTTACTTATTAGTATTGAGAAGGGGGTATAACGCCCTGCCCTGGTCTGATATCAGCCCAACCGCCCGAAGTCGGTCCCGTAAAGAAACTAATGAGACGGCTAAAATTCACAGGGCTATGCTTGACCGTTAAGGTTCGAGAATAGTTCGAATCTATACCAAAGAATTAAACTTTCAATATTATCAAAAGTCGTTAGTTTCACCACTGCTCATAATGTACCAGCTCATCCATAGGCCTATGGTTTTTCGGCATTAGCTGGTCATCGGGATAGCCAAGCGGTGTGAATATGATTGGTTCCACGTCATCTGGTAGATGAAGCACGTCACGTGCTGCTTCAAGGTGGAATCCCGCTACCCAGCATGTGCCTAATCCCAAATCTGTAGCAGCCAAAACAAGGTGGTCCATAACAATGCCCACATCTATATCAGAGTAGGTTCTGCCGTCCCGACGTACCCAACTTTGAGACGAAATACCACATATGCAAATTACGATAGGAGCTTGCATGAACCATCGTGCACGACAAATACGACTCAATTCCTCTTCTTTCCCTTTTGTGTGAATTACTATTAGTTGAAAGGTTTTTTGAGCTGAAGACGTGGGTGCCATACGTGCTGCCTCAAGTATGTTCTGTAATTTATCATCTTCCACAGGGTCGGACTTATAAGCCCTAACACTGTACCTCCGCTTGGTAAGTTCTAAAAAGTCCATAAAACTACTCCTTAAATATGACTACGGCTGGTATGTTGCTGGTATTGTAAAACAAATAGAGTTTGAAGTCAACCTGAGACCCTGAGAATATGTCACGTCTCATTAGAGTCAGTGAAGTTTGAGAATAACTCAAAGTATTAATGGTCCTCCTCCCATATATTCCGAATAACCAAGCCAATTATAATACCCATTGCCTCAACAACAGTACGGTATGATCTATAAAAAAAGACATGTCTTTTTTTATAGATACGCAGCATTCGAAGCAAGCTTCGAATGCTGCGTAAGAACTGGATTACCCTATAACCCTCACACTTTCAAGAGAACATTTTCTTCAAATCTGCCAAGGCCGGCATAGATATTAAGTGCACTATGCGGCTATGTAGCTAATCGTCACTTGACGTGGTGTAACCACACACAAAATCACTAAAACCTAAAGATAACTTGAAACTATACCAAAGAATTTGACTTTGAATCTTATCAAATATCGAGACTTACCAATGTTCATAACGTACTAACTCATCTACAAACTTACGGCTTTTTTCTTTAGGCTGATCATCAGGATAACCAAGTGGCGTAAATGCAATTGGCTCTACATCGTCTGGTAGATTAAGCACGTCACGTGCTGCGTCAAGATGGAATCCCGCTACCCAGCATGTGCCTAATCCTAAATCTGCCGCCGCCAAAATAAGGTGGTCCATAGCAATGGCCACATCTATATCACAGTAGTCCTTACCGTCTCGACGCACCCAACTTTGAGACGAAATACCACATATACAAATTACGATAGGTGCTTGACTGAACCACGATACCCGGCAAACACGACTCAACTCCTCTTCTCTCCCTTTTGTGTGGATTACCACCAGCTGGAAGGGTTGTCGGTTAGATGCAGTCGGTGCCAAACGTGCTGCCTCGAGTATTTTCTGCAATTTGTCATCTTCCACAGGGTCGGACTTATAAGCCCGCACACTATATCGCTTCCTAGCTAACTCCAAGAATTCCATTCGCTTCTCCTTACATAATAATATCGCCATTATAAAACAAACGAAGTTTAAATACACACCATGGAAACATATCAAAGCAAGCAAAGTTAAGCACCCGCATTGGAAATACTAAGACCAGCCCCACCAGCTCCCAGAAGGCCAAATAAGCCCAGCAACACTCCACAACAAGACACAGAGATTAGCCCACTAGCAGGGAAAGATAACTTTCTATATGAAATAGTCATCGCATTTACCTCCCCATTATTTATTAACCAGTCTTACATTGATCTGGTACCAATGCGTTAAGACTGCGTACATAATATCTTATATTCTGTCACCTAATTGCACCTTCTAGCGTGTCGTTCTGTGACTACAAGGCAAACCCAAATATAGGAAACAGCTATACGCTTTGCTATCAATCGTTACATAGTATATAATCGAGGACAGGAGCCGCATATTGAGGCGGAACTGTTGCAAATACTGGATAAAAACCCTGAAATAACCTTGCTTGCGTAGAGTTATTTGAGGCGTACAAACAAAAAGGAGGGAAAATGACAGCCGGGAGCGATGTGAAATCATTATACGGTAGACTTCGTGAGCATTACACTGCAGACGGCATACATGCCCTACCGCAGCGGAAGGAGGTATTGCAGATCCTCGAGCTCCGATATACGCCGGAGGAAGCTGAATTAGCCCTATCCATCCCGGTGATTGGCCAAGGTAGGGTAAGCTTGGAAGCACTGGTCGAGAAGACAGGCGAGAAGGAAGCCGAAGTACAGAACAAACTCGATAGTTTGTTGTTTAAGGGGGTCCTGTATATGGAGCGGAAGCGGGATGATGGACGGGAGGTTTATTGCCTGTGGGAATTCCTCTACTCAATGGCCACACCATTATTTGGCGATGGACTAGTTGATGATACCAAACGCAAGGTAACAGAACTCAGAGACAAGATGTGGGATGCTGGCAGTTCGTACTTACAATACCCCTCAACCCACCCTTATAGTCGCGTTATGCCATACGAGCCCACACTAGATCCTGCTGTCGAGGTTGCTCCTTATGAAAAGTACAGCCACTATGTAAATAATGCGCGATCTATCTGTGTTGTCGCTTGCGGCTGCCGCATGTCAGTCGACCATTGCAAACTTCCCGTTTACGTTTGTATCCATTTCGACCGCCAGGCTGAGTACTGGATTAAGTACCGACGAGGACGCGAACTGACCAAAGAAGAGGCTCTCGAATTAATTGAGGACTCCGTCAGGAAAGGATTAGTGGTCAACGGGACCAACGACCAAGAGATGCCCCTAGCTTTCTGCCTTTGCTGCCGTGATTGCTGTGAGATCCTTAGGCCTTTTATTGAAAACTTCAACACCAACGCTTTTGCCCGGTCTAACTTCATACCACATTGGGATCTCACCAAATGTAATGCTTGCAATGCCTGCCAGAAAGCTTGTCCCGTGGGAGCTATTGGCCGCCACCTCTCCCACATCGAAGGTGAACGTGACCACATGATAGTGATGCCAGACAGGTGCATCGGATGTGGCGTGTGCAGTGCCGTGTGTCCCCAAGGAGCAATTACCCTTAAGAGGGTACGAGATATTGTTCCTCTGCCCACTAGAAAAGAGGTAGTTGGTCGCCATGCTGTTGAGAGAGTTTGGTGACTCCTACTACTAGTGTCCGATACAACATAGGGGGGTGGGTTAGTCTCACCCTATTGACAATGCAGACTATTAATGTTATAGAGAATAGGCACCACTTGGCTTCAGGGGATGAGCAGGAAGAGTTAATTTAAGAGCCCCTGAAAAAGTTTCCCCATATTACCATGGTTTAATTTATTGATGGGAGGGGATAATTAATGAGATAACGCTTTTATGTTTGGATGAACTAAAATCTTAATTTCTAGGAGGACTTCAATGAGTCAGAATAAGCTACCAAGAAGATTTGCAGCAATAGGCCTAATGATAGTATTAGTCATGACACTATCTTTGGTCGCTGCCTGCGGTTCTTCACCAGCACCAGCACCAGCACCAGCACCAGCACCAGCACCAGCACCAGCACCAG
>CAYFEZ010000106.1:0-4803 GCA_964342215.1 uncultured Dehalococcoidales bacterium
CCGTAGTGTTAAAGACGCAGTAGAAACTATACTGCACGGACTACGCTGGTTGGGGCTGGATTGGGACGAGGGACCAGAGGTTAGTGGTAAATACGGTCCGTATTTTCAATCAGAGTGCTTAAATAGATACCATGCAGTGGCCCAAAGGTTGATTTCACAGGGGAATGCCTATCATTGTTATTGCTCTTCGCAACGCTTAGAGGAAATGAGATCAGAACAGGTCAAAAAAAAGCTACCTCCTGGCTATGACAGACGTTGTCGCGACCTCAGTCGTAAGGAACGTTCCCAGCGGGAAGCCGAAGGATCTGTACCGGTAGTTCGCTTCAATACTCCGATAAGCGGACAAACCAGGTTTAGTGATTTAATCTGGGGCGAGGTAGTTTTTGAGAATAATACTATGGATGATTTCGTCTTACTTAAGTCGGATGGCTACCCGACATATCATCTCGCCAATATTATTGACGACCACGTTATGGAGATAAGCCATGTTCTCCGAGCGGAGGAGTGGTTATCAAGCACTCCACGCCACCAATTGCTATATGATGCCCTCGGATTTGAGCCCCCACAGTTTGCTCATCTTCCAATGATATTGGGGCATGACCGCAGTAAATTAAGTAAACGGCATGGGGCGGTATCTATAACCGAATACATTAAGCAGGGTTATTTACCAGAGGCGATGGTAAACTTCCTAGCTCTTTTGGGTTGGTCTCTGGACGACAAAACAGAGATACTATCCCTGCAGGAACTTATAACCAACTTTTCCTTGTTGCGAATTAGTCGAACCGCTGCCATTTTTAACCAAGATAAACTCAATTGGATGAACGGAATCTATATTCGTAAGCTAACTACGGACGAGTTTTTTGCTGCAGTAAGACCCTATCTGATGATTGATAGTTTAGCCAAAGAGCAACTAATACAATCCGGAAATTATGTGAGCGATATTATTCCTCTTATTCAGGAAAGAACCAAAACACTAGATGAGGTAATAAACCTTACCCAATTCTTCTTTGTTGATAAACTTGATTACGACACGCACTCTCTGATAAACAACAATATGACGGCGGAATTAGCCAAACATACTTTAGCATCAGCTCAGCATGAGCTTAAGGAATTAGCGTCGTTCGATACCGCATCTCTAGAAGCGATACTCCGGCCTCTATCGGTAAAGTTAGGTATAAAGACAGGCCAACTCTTTGGCACCTTACGGGTAGCGGTTACCGGTAGGACAGTAGCTCCACCATTATTTCAAACCATGGCTGTACTGGGTAGGGAACGGTGCCTGTATCGTATTCAGATGGCATTAGATACATTATGAGTGGTAGTGGCGTGAACAGTCATTGTGACAAAAACGGTGCTCTATCAGGCTACCGTGTCCTTGATTTAACGGATGAAAAAGGTGAGTTCTGCTCTTGCCTGTTGGCTAATATGGGTGCTCAAATTATTAAGGTGAGAAATCCGGAGGCCGATTTAACTGGAAACATAGCTCCATTCCCTTCAAAAACCACAAATGTGAGTAACTTCTTCGGGGAGAAAAACATCGATAAACTGCACATTACTCTAGATATTAATACCAAAGTAGGGAGGGAAATATTCAAAAGGCTAGTAGAAGTTACTGATGTGGTTGTGGAGAGTAATCCTGCGGGATACCTGGCTGAACTAGGGCTTGATTACCGCAAGATTCGCGAGATTAACCACCGTTTGGTTATGGCCTCGATTACTAATTTTGGGCAGAGTGGCCCGTATCAATATTACAAATCGTGTGACCTGGTGGCCTCGGCTCTGGGAGGAAGTATGTATGTCAGTGGCGAACACTATATGCCTCCGCTTAAGCCATTTGGTAATCAGGCTTATTGCTCCGCCGGACTATTTGCGGCTATAGGCGTCCTGTTGGCTCTATGGAAGCGCCGTACCACCCACATGGGACAACATATTGATATTTCGGTAACAGAATGCGTTGCAGCCACACTTGACCATGTCCTAGTGCGGTATTTTTATCAAGGCGTGGTAGCTAAGAGACAGGGTAGCCTTAGCTGGAATAATGCCTTTCGTATTTTTCCTTGTAGTGATGGTTACATCGTGCTTTCTCTATTTCAGCAATGGTCGACTCTGGTGGAGTTACTGGATGCTGATGGCATGGCGGAGGATTTGATTGATACCAAGTGGCTGGGTAATCAAGAGCGAGTTGTAAATCTAGAGCATATTATTGAAGTCCTGACAAGATGGACACAAGGCCATACCGTAGCTGAACTAGTAAAGAAGGGACAGTCGATGCGCTTCCCTTGGGCGGAGGTAGCCGCAGTATCAAGATTAGCGAACAATCCGCAGTTAAGGAAACGGAATTTCTTCGCCGAGGTCGAGCACCGGCAATATGGAAAGAACTATAGGCGTTCCGAAGTACCGTATAAGCTAAATTGGACTCCTAGATAGGTGGGGACGAGCGAATAATCTGCCTAGGGGTTGACAATAGGTATTACGTCAGGAGGAGAGGGGGCTATTGCAAACGGAAATAAGGAATGTGTTTGAAGAAAGTGTTATTTATTTCCCTTCTAATTTAGCCCTATTGGCATATGAAAGGCACCATTAAGGATTGGCTTAAGGTTGGAATACTACTACTAGATGAAGCTGTCGTGATAGGATTAGTTGTCTTAGTCCTCTGGGTCTTCAAAATAAGGATTCCATTACCGGTTATCATTATTGTCGCCTTGTTGCTTGGTGCCCTTATTTTGGTCATCCACAAGGCAATTATACCCAGTTTCCACCAATCTAAAGTGACCGGAGCTGAGGGTCTAATAGGTCATGATGGCAAGGTAATAGAACCTTTAACCCCGACAGGTGTTGTCTACACAATGGGCGAATACTGGAGGGCAAAATCCTTTGGAGAGCACATAGCAACTGGTGAAGAGGTTGAAATCATAGGATTAAACGGCCTTACCTTAGCGGTTAAACAGAAAAACATATCGTGTACTGAATAAAGGCTAATGAATATGGTTAACATAAATGGGGGGAAGAGGATTGAGCGGTAGCGTCTTAAATAACATTCGCATCCTCGATTTTAGCTGGGTACTTGCTGGGCCGTACGCTACACGAACCTTGGCTGACTTTGGAGCAGAGGTGATTAAGGTACAGCCGCTGGTGCCTGAGCCAGAGAATATGTTTAGCCGTGGCTACTATAATACCTGGAATCGTAACAAGAGAGGCATAACTATAAACCTTAGCAAGCCGTACGGGGTGGAGCTTGCCCGTAAATTAGTGGGTATAAGTGACGCAGTGGTGGAAAATTTTGCCCCTCGTGTGATGGCTAATTGGGGGCTAGACTATACTGGTATGAAAAGGATAAAGACAGATATTATTATGCTCAGTATGTCTACTATGGGAAACACCGGCCCCTGTCGAAACTATGTTGGTTTTGGCCCCACTATTCAGGCCTTTTCTGGACTGACGTATCTTACTTCGTACCCAGGACAGCCACCAACAGGATTAGGTTATTCCTATGCCGACCATATCGCGGGTCTAATGTCAACTTTAGCATTACTTGGGGCTTTGCAATACCGTGAGAGGACCGGAGAGGGACAATTTATTGATGTCTCGCAAGTGGAGGCAATGGCCAGTATGTTAGGTAGTTCTATTCTAGATTACATGATTAATGCCAGACAGGCAGAGCCCACGGGTAACAAGTCAAATCAGGCGGCGCCTTATGGCGTCTACCATTGCCGAGGTGATGACCGGTGGTGTGCCATTGCTGTATTCACGGACGAAGAGTGGCAAGGATTTAAACAAGCTTCAGGTAACCCCCGCTGGACAGAGGATAGTAGATTCGCTACTTTATCTGGCAGATTGGAGAATGCCGATGAGCTGGATAGCCTAGTGGAAAGGTGGACAGAGGAGTGTCGTGCTGAGGAGATAATGACGTTGCTCCAGAAACACGGGGTAGCCGCCGGGGTGGTGCAAGACGCCTCGGATTTGATCCGTGATCCCCAACTAAATGCGCGAGGGTTCTTTATTAAGCAGGACCACCCTGATCTGGGCAAAACCACATCTGATGCTACGCCAATTAACTTATCAGATACGCCCGCTGAATATAACCAAGCGGCACCGACATTAAGCCAGGACAATGACTATGTCTACAAACAACTATTGAATATGAGTGACGCTGAGATGATTGACCTCAAGGGACAAGGTATAATTTAACTAATCTTGGATCAGCGTGAAAAAATTTTAAATGATTGAAGGAGGTTACTTAATGCCACAGGCGAAAATCGGGGTTATTGGGGGAACGGGCTTGTATGATATTGAAGGGATGACCAATATTGAAGAAACGGACATAACTACGCCTTTCGGTAAGCCGAGTGACACAATCACCATCGGTAAGTTGCAAGGAGTTGAGCTTGCCTTTCTGCCCCGCCACGGTAAGGGACACAGCATCTCCCCTACGGAATTACCTGCCAGGGCCAATATCTATGCCCTAAAGTTGTTAGGGGTTAAACATATTGTTGCAATTAACTCAGCGGGTAGCTTTAAAAAGGAGATAAAGCCCGGGGACCTTGTTATTCCCAACCAGATCATAGATCGCACCACAACGCGGGTAAATTCATTTTTTGACAATGGCGTCGTGGGTCATATCCCATTTGCTGAACCATTCTGCTTGGTGCTAAGCAGGGTTTTATATGAGGCCGCCAAGGAAATCGGCTCTCGTGTCCATCCCAAGGGCACCTGTATAGTTATGGAAGGACCAGCGTTCTCCACGCGTGCAGAATCACGACTTTACCGTTCTTGGGGGGCTGACATTATTGGCATGACGGCATT
>CAYFEZ010000107.1:0-4746 GCA_964342215.1 uncultured Dehalococcoidales bacterium
AGTCCCCACACACCTTTCTACAAGATTTTTAAAATACCGAAAGAGAGAGATTGACTCGATAGTACTGCCGGACTTTGAAGAGACCAGAAACAACGTATTAGCCGGATCAATAGCTTCGGTTATTGTTTGCACCCAAGCTGGTAGAGTAGAGTCCAGCACTATAAGTTCGGGATGTCCCGTAGCACTACCAAAGGCCTGCCGCAATACTTCCGGACCCAAACTACTGCCACCCATACCAAGCAGAACCACGTGGTGGAAACCGGCCTCCTGCGCCTCCTGAACAAAAGCCTCCAGATTCGGTATTTGTTCAGACATCAGGTCCGTACTGGTAAGCCAACCAAGACGATTGGTAATCTCGGTAGGTTCCGACTCCCAGACGGTGTAGTCTTTCCTCCATATCCGGCCTACTACATCGTTTCGAGTAAGGTCATCCAAGACAACTTCCATATCGGATAGATATACCTCTAAGCCGACACTAGAATGAACCCGCTTCGCCATTCTTTAACCGCTCTCTCTGTACCCTTGAAGAGCTCGCTGTTCGATAGCTAAGGCCTTCTCCAGACGACGTCGATGACGTTCTTCCCCAGAAAAACGTGCCGTAAGAAAGGCGGTCACCAACTCAATGGCCAACTCTATCCCAATAACACGCGCCCCCAGACAGAGGATATTCATATCGTCATGTTCCACCCCTTGCCGAGCCGAGTAAGTATCGTGGCAAAGACAAGCCCAGGCACCAGGCACCTTGTTAGCTGTAATGCAGGCACCGACACCGCTACCGCAAATAAGAATACCGCGCTCGGCCTGGCCCGAAGCCACTGCTTGGGCAACTGCCTCTACGAAATCGGGGTAGTCATCAGCCGGGTTAAGGGTATGAGCGCCCAGGTCCGATATCTCATACGCCTTACTCAACCTAGCTATTAACTCGTTTTTAAGAGCAAAACCGCCGTGGTCAGATCCCATTACCACGCCCCTTTTCATTTTTCTCTCCTTTGTAGAAGTCGCATAGCTTCATTACACACATGCTGAGCGGTCAAACCGAATTTTTCGTAAATCACTGCGCCCGGAGCTGAGACGCCGAAACGAGATAGGCCAATGGCAGTACCATCTATACCCACGTATCGCTCCCAGCCGAGCGTAGTGGCTGCCTCAATAGAAATACGGGTTCGTATGTTAGGAGGCAAGACCGAATCACGGTACTCGGCTGGTTGGTTCTCGAATAACTCCCATGAAGGTAGAGAGACAACACGCGCCGCCACACCATTGTCCTTCAGTAACTTCCCGGCCTCCATAGCAATATGGACTTCAGAACCAGTACCGATAAGAATAACAGCTGGCGGTGCTCCCATCTCCCACAATATATACCCGCCACGCTGCACACCACTGGCTGGAGCCAATATCTCCCGGTTCAGTACAGGCAGATTCTGCCGAGTAAATATCAAAGCGGTTGGAGCATAGCGATTCATCATAGCTATTTTCCAAGCCTCGACTGTTTCCGTAGCATCAGCCGGGCGGAGCACTACCAATTCCGGTACTGCCCGTAATCCCATAAGTTGCTCAACAGGTTGGTGAGTTGGCCCATCCTCCCCAAGACCAATAGAATCATGGGTAAAGATATAAATTACACGGATACCCATAAGCGCCGCCAACCGTACAGGTGGACGCATGTAATCATAGAAAACAAGGAATGTTGCCGTATAGGGAATAATACCACCGTGTAGAGCCATGCCATTGGCGATAGCTCCCATAGCGTGCTCGCGAACGCCGAAGTGCATATTGTGACCAGAATATTCATCAAACCCGTAATATCCGCAGTCTTTCAAGATTGTCTTTGTAGATGGGGCAAGGTCGGCCGAACCACCGGTAAGGGAATGCACCTTCCGAATAATAGCATTCATAACCCGACCCGAAGCTCCGCGTGTCGAAATGGGTTTATCGTTAGCGGCAAATAGACAAGCCAAGTCATGGTCCCACCCTTCAGGCAAGTCTCCCTGCAAATCATCGGCTATTTGTCGGGCTTCATCAGGATATTCCCTACTGTACGCCTCCAGCTTAGCCTCCCATACCTCCTGATGGCGTCTCCCTCGTTCCTGCGCCTGACGAAAGTGGGCCAAGACCATTGGTGGCACCTTAAAATATTCATCACAAGACCATCCCAATTTTTCTTTAGTTAAACGTACCTCATCTTCACCCAACGGCTCGCCATGAGCTGCAGCAGTACCCGCCTTATTAGGGCTCCCGTAACCAATAACAGTCCGGCAGATAATTAGGCTAGGACGGCTCTCTTCAGTCTGAGCTATCCGTATCGCTCTCTCCACGCTAGCTGTGTCCATCCCATCAATAGGACCAACCACCTGCCAGTCGTAAGCCTGGAATCGTTGGGCCACGTTCTCCATAAAAGCGATATCTGTGCTTCCTTCAATTGACACATCATTATCATCATACAGGTAGATAAGCTTACCCAAGCGGAGTGTACCCGCCAGCGATGCTGCCTCCGAAGAGACACCCTCCTGTATGTCCCCATCGGAAACGATTACATAGGTGTAATGGTTAACTATCTCATGCCCTGGACGATTATAGTGTTGTGCCAGCCACCTTTCGGCTATAGCCATACCGACTCCATTGGCAAACCCCTGCCCCAACGGACCAGTAGTGGCTTCTACACCCGGAACAAACCCGTACTCTGGATGGCCCGGCGTCTTACTTCCCCATTGTCGAAATTGCTTAATGTCATCCAGCGACAAATCATAGCCGGTAAGATAAAGGAGAGCGTATAGCATCATCGAAGCGTGACCGGCCGACAGGATAAACCGGTCCCGGTCGGGCCATTTGGGGTCTTCTGGGTTATGCCTAAGAAAGCAATCCCACAATACGTAAGCCATCGGACTTGCACCCATAGGCGCCCCCGGATGGCCTGAATCCGCTTTCTGTATCGCGTCCACCGCCAGAAAACGGATAGTATTAATACAAAGCTCGTCAATCGTAGATGCAGTCAAGATCCCTTCCCGAACACTTAGTTTGGTCAAGCACTACGTTATTAAGAAATTAAATTTTTGCTCACTAGCCAAGAACAACCTTACCCGTAAATGTATATTCTAATTGATAAAACCTTAGGCCAGTTCCTCTGAGATCGATAGCTATAGGCAATAACTCCTTATTATCTGGCACTAATCTTACCAACAGCTTGTGTCGCATGTGTTCCCGACAGAGCCAGATTGTTATATACACGAAAAGGCAATGATAGACTTATAAAAGTGGTAATTTGGCTACTTCCTTTTCTTCTTCTTCCTTACTTTCTAACATAGAAAAGCAGTAATTCAAGAAATTAGACCTTCGTGTGAATAATCAGGAAATTCTTTAACTGGCACTTTTTCTTTTTGATTTTCATGCCAAATATCTATTTGTTCTTGAATAATATTTACTAAAAGATTATCAATACTAGCTTTAACATTAAGAGGCATTACATTTATTTCCTTGATTACGTTTCCACCACAATTTCATATGAATTACACCAATATTTTTACCGTGTTTTTTTTAGATAGACTTTGATTTCCCCACCATCCTGCTCTTCCCCTAAGTACTCGTTTCCGGTAGCTTCACACCATGCTGGCATATCCTGTAGAATCCCCTTATCATCAGCAATAACCTCCATAATCTCCCCTTGCTTCAATTGTTTAATCATCTCAGCAGTTTTGATGATGGGTAGCGGACAATAAAGGCCCAAACAATCCAAACTTTGGGCCACCTTCATCTTCTCCTCCTTGATTTGTCTTAACATTTAATTATATAAACAGAGTTACCTTCGACTTTCGTGCCTCACCCAAAAAAAAGGCTGCACCAGCTAAGGTCTTCACTTCACTTCGAAAAGTCTCCTTCTCTGCAGGCAAACCCATAACCCCGCAAGTGGTAGTACAGGCAATAATGTTTACCCCCATCTCATTAGCCATAGCGATATACTCTTCTACGGAAGGCATATTAGTTTCCTTCATCAGCCTTCTCATCATCCAAGTACCCAAGCCAAACATATTAAGCTTAGAAAGTTTTAACCTCTTTGGCCCTCCCCGGTTTATCAGATTTAACATCTTCCTCATCAGCCCTTTACTCTTGATCCCCCCTTCATTCTTCTTAATAATATTCAGCCCCCAGAAGGTGAAGAACATGCTTACCTCCATACCCATAGCGGCGCCAGTAGTCGCCAGCATAAACCCTGCTAAAGCTCGCTCTAGATCTCCGCTCAAAATAGCCATGGTCATTTTTTCCTTCTCGGCCATTTCATTTCTCCCTTTGATTATTTTTACCCTTTAATCTCAGCCCCACAGTCAGGGCATATCTTATTATCCCGTGGCACCGGCTTACGGCACTTAGGGCAATAGAAGACCGTTACTTCACAGGTATGGCAATGGGGCCACGATATTTCCGCTACCGCCTCATCACAGTAAGGGCAAAAACGGTGGTTTGCTTCAAGTTTTCCTTCGTCTCCTATCATTCCTTTCCTCCTTCCGTTTTTTCCTTTTTACTCAGGTAATCCTTTATCGCCTTATTTAGGGCCTGAGCACCCAGATTAGAGCAATGGAGCTTTTGCTTAGGCAATCCCCCCAATTCAGCAGCCACGGCGCGAGGAGTAATTTTCATCACTTCCTCTAGCGTCTTACCCATAGCCATCTCGCTCACCATACTAGAAACAGCAATAGCAGCCCCGCAGCCAAAAGTTTTGAACTTAATATCAGACAGACGGTTATCCTTAACCTT
>CAYFEZ010000108.1:0-4720 GCA_964342215.1 uncultured Dehalococcoidales bacterium
AAGGGAAAGCGCATTGTCGGCATGGGTTGAGTGCAGAGGGTTCGCGGCTTTTACGATTTCGATGAACCGGCTGACGAGAGAAGTTTCCTCGGGCATTCCACCGCCTTTGTTGTTTGTCGTCCCGTCTTTCCCCCGGCGGACCGTCTGGCCCTTTCGGTTCCGAAAGCCAGTTGTTGACTTTGAGTATAGCTTTGAGGGTTCCTTGGCGCCATGAGGCTGGCTGTTTTAAACGAATTTCTTGAAGCCTTTCACAGTTATGACACCGCACATGCGCTGAAAGTCCTGAACGGCAATCTTTCCGGAGCGGGAACCGATGAAACGGCGGCCATGCTCCGGATGGCCATCCATAGGCCGTTGCAGCCCATGATGACCGTCTTCCAGACCTTGAATATCTGGAAAAAACTGGGGAAACCAAGCCTCAAGCCTTTTGATATCCACTGCCGTCTCGTTCTGCTTTCCGACGCCAATGTGGACGGGCTTGTCCCTCTGGTGGAATTGTTTTGCGCCGCCTACGGCATCACTTTGCGGATGTCCCCGACGGATTTCGATTCCGTCGAGCAAACCGTCCTCGATCCCGATTCCATCCTCTACGCCGCGCAACCCGACATTACCGTCCTTTTGTTATCGGACCGTTGGTTGCAAAGGCATCTTGGTTCCGCCTCCCTGATCGACGCCGATGCCGTCGAAAGCGCCGTGGAATGCGTTGACAAGCTGGTCGACACGATCCGTTCCGGATGGGAAGGGGAGATACTTGTCGGCACGATTCCGGGACGGCCGCATTCGCCTCCCGCCGGGCTCGTCACCTTCAACGACGCCATGGGGTGGGATCTTGCCCTGTTGCGATTCAACCTTGGAATTGCCGAAAGCCTTGCCGGGCGGGCGCGACTGGTCAACTTGGGCGTGGCGGTCGCTATCGCCGGCGGCGCCGCCGTGCTTGGGCGGGACAATTTTCTGCGGGCGAGAGCGCCACTAGAGCCGCCAGGGACGCAGGCCGTCGCTCGCGAAATCGCCTCGGCCATCGCCAGCGTTTACGGCAAGATCCATAGAGCCCTGGTGACTGACTGGGACAACACCTTGTGGGGTGGCGAGGTCGCCGAGATGGGAAGCCACGGTCTCGTCTGCGGGCAGGAAACGCCAGAAGGCCTGGGGTACGATCTGTTGCAAGAGTATCTGAAGAACCTCAGGCCCTTGGGAATTCTCCTCGCCGGTATCAGCCGCAACGATCCGGGAGTGGCCCGTGTCCTTGAAGAAAACACGGAGCTGGTGCTTTCCGCGGATGATTTCGCTTCCTTGCGGATTGGTTTTGGGCCGAAAAGCGACGCCGTGGAGCAGGTTTCGAAAGACCTTGGTTTCGGGCCGGAATTCATGGTCTTTGTCGACGACGACTTGTTCGAAATCGCCGAGGTCATGTCGGCCCATCCCGCCATCGATGTGGTGAAAGCCGGTGTCGATCCTCTCGCAACATTATCATCGTTGAGCGAGGCGCGGTTTTTCAACGCCGTGTTCCTGTCCGAAGACGACGTGGAAAGAGGCGGCCGGGTGGAATCACTGCAAAAGCAACGGAAAATCGGTAGCACCTTCTCGAACGTGGATGACTTCCTGAGAAGTGTGGATATCCACGTTTCCGTCACTCATCTGAACAAAAAGAACGCCACCCGCATCGAACAGATGTTTCAGAAAACCAACCAGTTCAACCTGACGACACGTCGTCACCGGCTCAAGGATCTCAGGGGCATCGTCGAACGGGGAGGGAAAGTGCTGGCCTTTTCCTATGAGGATTCCTTCGGTTCGCAAGGTATCGTCGCGTCTGTCGTTCTTGTTCATGAAAGTGAAACATGGCATATAGAGAGCCTTCTGATGAGTTGCAGAGTGCTGAACCGAACCGTCGAACAAGCGGTCATGGACTATGTTTTTCGGAATTGTCCCGGAAAGAAAATCATCGGGGAATATAGGCCGACAAATAAAAACGCGATGGTTCGAGATTTTTATGAGCACCTGGGCTTTACGAGAGAAACGGGCGAAGATGACGAAGACTCGACCTTTTGGGGCTTCGATCCGAAAACCTGCCGACCGGTTGAAATGAAACATTTTGTTGTTCTTTTGGATGGGTAAGGGGGAAAAATGGATTCCAATCTTGACATGACCAAAGCGGCCTCTAACGCCATTGTTTCCGAAGGGAATGCCGCTCTGGATGAAAATCAGCTTGCCAAACTTACGGAGATATTCCGGACCATTTTCAACGATCCGAACCTTGATCTGAGCAAGGGTCTAACAGCCGACGACATCCCCGCATGGGATTCGTTCGCCCACATCAATCTGATCTTCGCTATCGAAGAAGCCTTCGAGGTGCATTTTTCGACAAAGGACATCAACAGCGCCATGGATGTCGATCAGTTGAAAACGATTGTCGCCGGGATGTTGAAGGGAGCCTGAGCTGACGCGGGCCACTAGGCCACTTTCTTTTTCCTGGGCGGTTTCTCTCCCATGTAACTGTAGAGCAGGTCGATGTTGAAGTTTTCGTTGTCGAAAAGGTTTTTGTTGAATTCGACGATCTGTTCTTCGGTGAAGAACTTTTTCATGACCTGGTAACTGTTCCGCACCCTTTCCTTGTTCATCATGACATCCCTGATCCATTCCCAACGGAATTCGCGGATATCCTCGGTTCTCAAGGGAACCTTTTCTTTCGGGAAGATGTCTCCATAATAGTCGATATCTTTTTTCAGGCCCGTATAGCATGACTGGGCCGTCTGGCGTTCCACCCGCAAGGCTTCTTCCGGCGTCGGGTCGAGGTGGCTGTAGAGCACGGTGCCCGGAAAAACACGGACAACGCTCAGTATGGGTTGCGCCATATGCATCATATCCTTGGCGAAACCGATCGTTGCCTGGGCTTCCTCCCGCGTTTCGGAGGGAAAGCCGACCATGAAGAACCCACAGGTAATGAACCGTTTGGACGCTTCGTGAATCATTTCCTTGGCTAGATCGAGCTTCAGGTGCTTGCCCATGAGTTTCTGTAGCCGCGGAGAGGCCGATTCGACGGCCAAGGCCAAATGAACGGTGCCGACTTCCTCGAGAAGATCTAGAAACTCCAAATCCAATTGATCGGCCCGCAAGCCGTTGGGGAAATTAATCCTGACGCCGGGTAGCCTCTTGGCTATCAAGCGCAGGGTTTCCTTGCCGGCTTTTTTGGGAACATTGAAAATATCGTCGACAAAGACGAAGTCCTTAATGCCCTTCGATTGATAGATGGCCTCCATTTCGTCGGCGACGTTTTCGGGCGAGCGGTTCCGGGTCGTCTTCTCGCGGGCGATGTGGCAATAGAAGCAGCGGTACGGGCATCCCCGCGAGCTTTCGATGAAGGCGCTCTCGGAGGCGCTTTGGAAAGCGTGATTGGATATGCCTTCGTAGTCATCGAGGTTGATCAGGTCGAGGTCCGGCCAGGCGATGGTGTCGAGATCGGGGATCAAGGGGCGTGGCGGGTTCTTGCGCACCTCGCCGCCGATCCCAACGACCGTGCCCGCCATGTCCGTGGGCAGTTCTCCGTGCTCGTTCAGCCAGGCGACGAGTTCCGTGAAAGTAACCTCGCCTTCACCGTAAACGATCAAATCGACGTATCCGCCTTTCAGAATTTCCCGGTAGGAGACGGAGGAATAAGGGCCGCCGCCGATCAATAGGGCTTCGGGCGCCTTGTCGCGGACCAGCGTGGTGAACTTCTTGAACTGGCTTTGGTAGAGCGAAAGGGAGCGGAAGCCGACGAGATCGGGCTTGAAATCGTCGAGAATGTCCGTGATGCCCTGGGTGGAATGGGGCGAGGTCGTGGTATGGAAGATTTTAAACTGGATGTCGGGGAGCTTCTCTCTTACGGCCGAGGCAAGGTACATGAGGCCGAGCGGATGATGGCTCCAACGGGCGTGAAGCTTGCTTTCCTCTCCGTCCTCGATGTCATAGTCGATATCAAGAAGCAGGATACGCTCAATCATCCCATGCTCTTTTTTTTTCTATTCCATAAAGGATATAAAAAAAAGATTATATTGCCAAGACCGGCACGTTACCTGCCGCCGCGCTATTTTAATCAATCATCAATTCAACATATATCATACGATTTGACCGAATGAAGCTTTGAAATGGGCATCCCGAAAAAAACACACAACGCATTTAATGTTGATAGCCAGCGGCGGAGATCCATGGAAGTCCGTGGCCGGCGTTTTTCATACATCCACGTGCCTGGGCCGGGGGTTCCGGTGCTGATGCTGCATGGCTTCGGCGGCAACGCCGCGACTTGGCTCTACAACATCCCGGCATTAAGGCGCCACGGCGATATCTACGCCCTCGACATCCCGGGCCATGGCGAATCCCATGCCGACGTAGGCGACCCGAGTTTCGAGGGGCTCACCGGAAACGTCAATAGTTTCATCCTTGCCTTGTCTCTATCCCATTTTCACATCGTCGCCCATTCCCTTGGCGCCGCTATCGCTATCGGTGTCGCCTTGGCCCATAATGAAAAGGTCGAAAGCCTGACGCTGATTTCCTGCCCGGGCGCGAGGCCCGACTTCAATCGCCAGTTCTTTGTGGACTACATGCGGGCGGAGACCGTTGACGATTTCGCCGAATGCCTGCGCCACGTCGTATCGTCGCCGGAGGCCGACCTCGACGCCCTTGCCCGCTCGACCATGAAGCTCCTGAGCATGCCGGAATACGCGGAAGCGAACCGCCGGATAATCAT
>CAYFEZ010000109.1:0-4707 GCA_964342215.1 uncultured Dehalococcoidales bacterium
TTTATGGAGATGTTCACCCGTTTGGCCTTCTTACTGCGTTCAAATAGAACTTGCCCCGCGCCGACAATCTTAACAGTGCTTGAATACGCCATCAAAAATACTTCCACACATACTTCATAGTTTCCTGACTGAATAACGAATAATCGTCTGGATTGAGGTGAATCTCATGGTGTTCTTTGGAATATTTTACTAGCTTAAGGACGCCATCTTTCTTTACCTTACCTTGAACACTCGGCGGTACCCGCCGTCCTAAAAAAGTGTGTTCAATTACTACTTTGTTTAACAGGGATGACAATCATTAGTTTCGTTCGATGAGCAGTTGATGGGGAAAAGCTGTTGTGACTACTACCGAAGCGTGCTCTCACCAAAACTACCCCTTTTGCACATGTCTGAATCGGGCTACCATTGGCGCTTTCAGGAATTGCCATTCACCTCTGATTCCGGAACTCATCGCCGCTACCTCAATATGCAGCATGGCAATGCCGCAATCAAGCCGCTTGGAAACAGTAAATTCCGGTCCACCCGTTCTTACGTAAACCGTGATAGTGTCGCCTGTAACATCAAAACCCCAGGGCTGACGATTTATCGCAGAGGGGGCGAGTCTGGCAGCTTGAATGGATTCCTTTATCCATTCGGGTAAATCATCTGAACCAAGCCTACTCATTAACCTTGGAATAGGGAGGCGCCGGTGATAGCGTCCAAAACCTGTCATCAGCTTTTCTTCCAGTGACTCGATACTGCGAGCGTAGCCCACTGGAGTTATGGCTAAGACCCGTTCGTTGCTCTTGATTTCTACTAGTGAAGCCGCACTCTCAGGTTTAAAGAATCCGGCAACCCAACAGGTATTCAACCCCAGGGTCGTTGCCTCTAATATGACTCCCTCTCCGGTAAAACCTACTTCTTCTTGAACCGAAGGGCTATCCATATTGCCGATGAAAGCAATAAATACGAGGGCATCCTTAACTTTTCCATAGCCGCCCACAATACCTCTGAAGACGTCTTTTACCGAATCAGTCACTAGGCATGCCCTAGCTCCGTGAAAAGGTATAAACTCTCTGCATACGGTATCAAGGGCTGACAGCTTGTCAGGTTCGATCGGGCGGTTTATGTCAAATTGCCGGCGAGACCTGCGCTTTTCGATAGCGGAATACCATCGTGAGAAGAGCATATCCATATAACATCAGCTTAAAGCATAGAGTTATACATTACAACTCAACGGGTCGCCGACTCTATCTGCCATCACTAAATTTCTCAAAATATAGCTACCAATAGGACTACACCGCGGAATGGGTATAGCAAACCTCAGATATGGCACAGAGAATTTGAATTGTTCGTCAGCCGAATGGATTGCTTCTATGATTCTAAAGCGTTTACTCAGGTTTTTAAGAAAGTGGAATCTGGAGCACTTGATGGAAATTGTTCCGATTGCCAGTTAACAGTCCGTTTCTTTTGCAGTAGGACCATGCCCTGTATTGTAAGTCGGTGAGGCAGTCACCACCTTATAATTTCGGGATATATTGTTTCTCTTAAAGCCTCAGGCTTCAAGATAATAATCCGACGTCTCTCCATCCTGATGATTTTTTTACTGGCCAGTTTTCGCAGGGAGTTATTCACCGCTTGTCGGGAGCACCCTAGCATGCAAGCCAGATGTTGTTGGTTTAGTAGCAAAGAGGGTGATACCACTAGTGTTTCCTCTTGCCATTCGCCTAGCTGATAAAGTAGTTTGGCCAGGCGAGAGTATGCTGACAGGAAAGAGAAATCATCTACCATGTTAAGCAGGGAGCGGAGCCTTGATGACAGGATGGGTAAAATTGTTAAAAGTGCTTGAGGCTCAGTACCGAGCACTGACCGAAAGGTCTCCGCTGGTATGAGATATAGGTTGGTTGCTTCTAGAGCCTGAGCGCTTGTGGGGTTAGGACCCTTGTCAAAAACAGCCGCACATTCAAAGCACTCCCCACGGTGTACGATGCGCACTATCTGTTCTACACCATCGGACGAAGCACGGTAGAGGCTCACCGCCCCCGACATTACCAAAAACACTCCGGGGCAGAGTTCCCCTTCCAGTATGATAACTTCACCTTTGGTAAAGGACTGTTCCACCATGGAGTCCAGTAAAGATTCCTTAGTCGAGGGGCTAAGACAGGCAAAACACGATACGGACTCTAATAATTCCAACGATTTGCTGGTTCTAGTATTTCGTTTCATTAGAATAACCTAATAAAATGCTAAAGTAAATGATATACTATGACCCATCTTTTGTCAACTTTTTGACAGACAACTTTCCTATATGTAAGTAGAATTTGTTCAGGTCTGTAGTACCAAAGGCCACTTAGGGTACTCTAATGAAATAGAGTAAGGCGGGCAACACTAATGTTTTTTAGGCGGACGCTTACATCTCATCCTAAGGTAGTTTTGACAGGAGTAGCTTCTGTTTTCCTGATTCTTCTCCTGGGTACTGTGTTTACGATCTTAACCGGGAGAGAAGTAATGGGTGATAATTTTGCCTTTCAGTCTCCGTCTCCGCACACTGTCTCCCCGCAAACTGACGTGGGGCAAGCTATTTTCGAACAGGACTGTAAAAGCTGCCATACCATCGGTGGGGGTCAGACGGTAGGGCCTGACATTAAGGGCGTAACGGAGCGGCGGGATTGGGATTGGCTCGTCCGATTCATTGTCTCCCCAAGCGAGCTTTTTGAGCAAGGAGACCCCCTAGCCAAACAACTTGTTGAGGAATATAATGGCTTTCTAATGCCTAACCTGGGGCTGTCTGCTGAGGAGGCGGAAACAGTTCTGGTGCATATTGAGGCACAATCTGGGGGCGTGCAGAGCTCGCCACCCCCAGAACAAGATGTAAAAGAAAGTGTTCCTGCCCTTACCGGCAGCGCCGATATAGGTAGGAGCATCTTCGTTGGTAAAACCCGTCTCAAAAATGGCGGGGCAGCGTGCCTTAGTTGCCATAACATCAGTGGCATTGGGGCTCTTGGTGGTGGAACCGTGGGTAAGGATCTTACAACGGCTTACTCCACCTTTGGTGAGCAAGGTCTTGTTTCTCTCTTGCAAGCTGTACCCTTTCCGATGATGGAAGAGGTCTACGCTGAGCAACCCTTGACGGATGATGAGATCACAAATCTGGTAATATTTCTACAAGAAGTAGGTAGTACGGAGCCAACAGCTGCCCATAGCCCAACTATTTTCATTATAATTAGTGTGGTCGGCTTTCTCCTTGTAATTGGAATTTTGCAGCTTATTTGGAGAAGGCGAATTTCTGGGGTACGTCAGACCTTGGTCAAAGGAGGTTCGGAGTGACTTGGATTCAGGATATTGTAAGCCCGCAGCGGCGTAGCTGGGAGGATTTCTACCGCAACCGTTGGCAGTACGATAAAGTCGTTCGTAGTACCCATGGTGTCAACTGTACCGGTGGTTGCTCTTGGATGGTCTATGTAAAGAATGGGCTAATCACGTGGGAGATGCAGGCAGTAGACTATCCTGATTTTGACGAGAACCTGGCTCCCTACGAACCGCGAGGTTGCCAGCGTGGGATTTCGTTCTCTTGGTACATATACAGTCCCATTCGTGTGAAATACCCATACATTAGGGGAGTATTGGTAGACTTCTGGAGGGCGGCTAAGCAGCAATTCACTGATCCGGTTGAGGCTTGGGCATCGGTAGTTGAAAACAAGGAGAACAGGGCGGGGTATCAACAGGCGCGTGGCAAAGGTGGCTTCCGTCGTACTTCCTGGGACGAAGTGACGGAGATTATCGCCGCGTCAATGTTGTATACTGCTAAGAAACACGGTCCCGATCGTATTGTCGGCTTCTCGCCTATTCCCGCCATGTCTTATCTGAGTTATGGTGGCGGCTCACGGCTGCTGCAGCTCTTCGGCGGGGTTAATCTTAGTTTCTATGACTGGTACTGTGATCTTCCGCCAGCTTCTCCGGAGATCTGGGGGGAGCAGACAGATGTTCAGGAAAGCGCTGACTGGTACCATGCTAAATATATCGTGGCGATGGGGGCTAATCTAAATATGACGCGGACTCCTGACGTTCATTTTGTTGCGGAGGGGCGTTACCACGGATCTAAATTTACGGTTTTGTCGCCAGATTTTAACCAGGTCGCTAAATACGCTGATTGGTGGGTTCCGGTTCATGCTGGTCAGGATGGTGCTTTCTGGATGGCGGTAAATCAGGTCATCCTCAAAGAGTTCTACGTAGACCGTCAAGTACCCTACTTTATTGACTATGTTAAGAGATATACCGATAATCCCTTTTTGGTAACCCTAGAGAAAAATGGCAATAGTTATCGGGCTGGTCAGTTCGTGCGAGCAAAGACTTTCTCCCGGTATCGTAATGTCGAAAACGGAGACTGGAAATTTCTCGTTTTAGACCGGAAATCGGGACAACCGAGAATGCCCAAAGGAACCATGGGCGACCGATGGGCGAAGCAAGATACGGGGAAGTGGAACATCGAAATGAAGGATAGTATGGACAACGCAGATATCGACCCTATACTTACCTTAGTTGACCAGTGTGATGAGGTTGTGCAAGTTGAATTGCCTGATTTTGAAGGCCAATCAGTCTTGCTACGTGGGGTACCGGTTAGATATATTGAGACGGAACAAGGCAAGGTTCCAGTAGCTACTGTATTTGACCTGATGATGGCTCAATTTGGCGTGCCGCGTGGCTTGGCCGGTGATTATCCCAGTAGTT
>CAYFEZ010000110.1:0-4689 GCA_964342215.1 uncultured Dehalococcoidales bacterium
TCTCGTGAGTCAACTAAGCAATTGTTAATTATTCGAAAAACTGTACGGCGACTGGTAGAAATCGCTAAAAGTTCAAATGTAAATACTGGAAAAGGCAAAAGGAGGGGAAAAAGTGAATAACCTACCAATGAATGTTATACCCATGGTAATTGAGAGTGGAACCAGAGGGGAGCGATCTTTCGACATATACTCACTGTTGCTGAGAGAGCGTATTGTTATGCTGGGCATGCCCATTAATGACCAGGTGGCTAATGTTATTATTGCGCAGCTTCTTTTTCTGGAACGAGAAGATCCGGATAAGGATATAAGCCTCTACGTTCACTGCCCGGGCGGTATTATCAGTGCCGGCCTGGCTATTTACGATACTATGCAGCTTATCCGTCCTGATGTATCTACTATCTGCGTTGGGCTGGCGGCTAGTATGGGGACATTACTTCTTTGTGCTGGAGCTAAGGGCAAACGTTATGCCCTGCCTAACGCTACTATACATATGCACCAGGCGGTTGGTGGGGCGCAGGGGCAGGCCGCCGATATTGAGATTGCTGCTCGCGAGATTATGCGGATGCAAGAAATAATCCGTGGCATTCTGGTTAGTCACACCGGTCAACCACTAGAAAAAGTAACTCATGATACCGACCGTGACTTTTATCTTAACACCGAGCAGGCAGTAGATTACGGGCTTATAGACGAAATCCTGAGTAAACCGAAAGAGAAGTAGCTATAATTATTAGTGCTAAAGTTTCTGGTAGCGTTGGGCTAATTGGGTTGCAGTAGGCAGACCCTCTCTTGCTCCTGTCTTACTAACAGAGAACTGGGCTACAATGTTGCCGAGACGGCCACCCTCTTCAAGTCCTTTCCCCTTAAGTAGACCATAGAGAAATCCGGTGGCGAAGGCGTCGCCGGCGCCGGTGGTATCTACCTTAATTCCTAGATTACGGCGGTCAGGTTCAATAGTGTATTCAGTATCGGCGTCTCTAATGTAACCAATAGCTGTGCTTGTTCCTTGACCAGTTTCTTTGCCTAGCTTTACTCCTTTGCCTAGAGTAACCACAATTATGTGGCAGCCTAATTCGAGACAGATTTCAGCCCCTTCCTTAACATTTTTCCCCGTTAATTGCTGCATTTCGCTTTGATTAACAAAGAGAACATAAGTCCTGTTTAGTATGGGGTTAAGTGATTTGAGGCCCTTAGCGGCATATAATGCCCCGGGAGAAAAACTAAGTTTAACCGCTGAGTCTAGCTTACCGGTTAGCTCGAGTAGCGGCTTAAACTGTCTGTCATCAGCAAAGGAAGAGAGATGAAGCATCCTTGCCTGATTTAGATATGTCAAATCAAGGTCATTCATAGTTAATAAGCTGTTGGCTCTGGGTGTAACATAGAGAACCCGCCGCCCAAGCTCATCACTAAGGCACAGTACTGCCCCGGTTTTCGCCCCCGGCTTTATCCTGATTTGACCGGTATCTACCCCCACTTTTTCAAAATCATTGAGCAGTATTTTGCCTTCGGTATCATCACTAATAGCTCCACTAAAGCCTGTTTTTACCCCTAGTTTTGCCAGTCCGTAGATGGTATTGGCGGCGGAGCCACCAGGAAAGGATTTTACTTCGTTGACTACGCTCTCCCCGTCATCAAGGATACGCTCAACCTGATAGACATGGTCTGTATTCAGTGCCCCCAACCCAACGACTTCAATATTATTCATTATCAACCTAGTTTTCCAGCTTCCTCCCTAACTACCTGCCGTATTCTCTTATGAACCTTAAGGATGTCATCCATGTCTTTCCTACCCGCTAGCCAGTGAAAGTAACCCCTGTCTCCGCAGCCGCTAACTTTCTCCTTTTCCGTTACTATTTTCGCGGCTTCTTTTCGCTGACCATTCGGCCACGTAGATAGCATCTCGGTCAGGTCCTTGACGGAGGTGGAAGCCAGACTCATTGTTGCGTAGGACAGGGCATACTCGTTGGCATTGAAGGCAATGGCTAGTCCTCCGGCTTCGTCTACTGCCCGGAGCATTCTGGAATCGGTAATGCTGTCACCAACAACTACCCATTTAGAAAGAGGTTGGTCATATTTGGCTGCAAATTTGTTCAGAGCGTCTACTTTGCGTTGTCCACCTACTGGTTTTACCTCTTTTATGGTTCTCCCCAGATTAGTAGCTGGTAGTTTCTCCCAAAAGAAATTGTCCAGGATTTGCTTAATCTTGTCATCATCCACAACCGGGGACATTGTCATGATGTTTTTCTCAACCTGTTGTATTAGCTTGGAGTCTTCCGTACTCAGAGTAACGCCAAATTTATTTAGAGGGAGCGATGTACAGGCAACATTATGGGCATAAATACCCAATTTCTTGGTTATATTAATGGCATACTGCTCATAACTAGTACTGATACAGAATACCTTCCAGCTACTAGACTGAAGCCAGGTGATAAGTTCATCAGCGCCACTGATTAGGCTGGCTTGAGCCGCCAAAGCGGTGATATCTGCCTCTGAAATCTTATGGAGTATTAGGAAGGGTACGATAAGAGCCAATGTATCTCCTGGCTCATAGTCTTTCCTTTTTTCTAGAGTCAGCAGGTCGTCATAACGGCTGATAACTTCAAAAACCTTGTCTCCCCCAGGGAAAAGTTTCATTAGTTCATAGGCGTTATCTTGAGGTGATAAAGGGCCTTCAAGGTCAAAGCAGATGAAGTTCATGGTTGACTTTCTTTTATCAGCTTGTTTATTTCATCGGTTAGATTATACCCGTTAATCGGCCCTCCGGCAGCATTAACCACTTTTTTGTCGGCCGTTATCTTGATTCTATTCTCACTGAACGCCTTGATGGTCGATACTATCAGTGGGAATTCCCTGACCAGCCCGTGCTTGCGGATGAGTTTAAACAGGGGGTCTTTTTCACTTTGCCTTTGCTGAATCTTGGCTGTCGGTAGCTCCTTTATTTTGTCCCAATATCCATCGAATGGCTTTCCTCTAATCGGGAAGGTGCAATAGGCTACCGGTGGCCCCTCATCCAGTTCCGGGGTTACTAGGTGTATCATTACTCCGGTTTGGCACGCCTTATTATCGATTAGCTGCCAGATTACCTCTTGCCAGGTTCCGACCGGTCCACGTGGTGCCGCCGGGTGTAAGTTAATCATATTGTATTTCTGGCACATCTCGGCACCAACAATCAGCATGTAACCAGCCAGCACACACAGGTCGGGATGGAAATCCGACAACCGATTCATCACTTCCCTATCGTAATCAAGTCGCCATGGGGGTAAGTTTCCTGCTTGGTTAATGATGGGTGTTTTGGTGCTAAAATTCTGGTAAGAAAAACAGATAAGAGGGATATGGTAATGCTCAACTAATTTGAGGAATAAGTCACTTTCTGCTGATTCACCAAGCTTGCGGTTACAAAACACAAAAGCTATCTCAGCTTTAATCTCTCCTGACTTGATACCGCTCTGAACTGCCTGTAACAAGTCTCTGGCGGCTTTATCCCTACCGGTGGAAAACCAGCCAAGTTTATATATCATCGTCATCCATCAGAATAGTTTTTTAAACCTTGTCCAAATACCATAAAAGTGAACCATCGGATTTGCTCCATGTCCAAAAATATTGCCTCTGGCTAAAGCATTTAGAAAATCGTCCTTACCGTTGAATTCAGGCATCTCTACATAGGCATTACCTATTTCACCAAGAGTATGGGCATCGCTGCCGGCCCCTTTGGTAATGCCATATTTCTCAGCGAAAGCTAGTGATTTAGCGGAATGCTTATGCAGAGGGGTTCTTGCGTTAAGTACTTCTAAAACATCAATTTGTCCCACCAGTTCTTCTAGTATCTGGCCACCTAAGCCGACCCGTGTAAATACATCAAAAGGGTGTGGTATACATACTAGGGCACCTTGATCCCTGATTCTAGATATTGTTTGCTCAATGGATAGGCCGCTGGGTATAGTCTCTTTAAGAAACATGCCCATTATCTCGCCATTAGGGGTTAGTATTTCCTCAGCTATAATTACCGGGAAGGGGGCTAGGCCTTGCATTCTTAGAGCCCCCTCGGTAGTACCATGGTCAGCTATGGCAATGCAGTTTATTCCAATCGTAAGACAGCGAGCGATGATCTTTTCCAAAGGCGTGTCACAATCCATTGAGTATTTGGTATGAATATGAAAGTCAGCTTTTAACAAGTTAGCTAACCCTCTCTAGATAGCTGCCGTTGCGGGTGTCAACTTTGAGAACATCTCCCTTATTAACGAATAGAGGAACTTGGATAGTAACGCCCGTCTCTAGAGTGGCCGATTTATTACCACCCGTGGCTGTGTCTCCTTTGAAACCAGGCTCCGTATTAATCACGGTAAGCTCAACAGTGATGGGTAGTTCTACACTTACCAATTCGCCTTTGTAGCTTGTCATTTCCAGGGACATGCCCTCCTTCAAATAATTAATGGTGTCACTCAGTTGGCTGGTATTGAGGGGCGTCTGCTCAAAACTTTCCTCATCCATAAAATAGTATAAATCACTATCATTATAGAGGTATTGCACATGGCGAAAGTCAAGCCGTACCCGCGTTAATTTCTCGGCAGACTGGAAGGTACGCTCGATGGTGTGACCGGCTTGGATATCACGCAGTTTTACCCGAGCCAAAGCAGTGCGCTTCATCTTGATATGCTGGTAGTCGATAACTTGATACAGCTTATCGTCCAGTTC
>CAYFEZ010000111.1:0-4688 GCA_964342215.1 uncultured Dehalococcoidales bacterium
CATAACGACCATATATTTCGGCACTAAATACAGGTTGTTTCATACCTTCATATGCAGGCCTCATCAAAGGACTGCCACCGGAGGAAGGGTGTCTATTGACTGCTCAAATTTGAGGCGTGTGCGTGAGAATAGAACAGGTAACACGTCCGGTCCGCTTTTACCGGCCGCGCAGTATACGGATTTTCCCCTGCGCGAGAGCCACGGGGACAGGAGAAACAGATGAAAGAATTCCAGAAAGGTGAGATGACTAACAGCAACGGCTGGACGCTCGAGTGGGGCAGTGCCTACATCCAGGTCCGGGACGAGAACGGCGATTTCGTGGCGGGCTGGGACCCGGGCAAGATGAGTTATATTGCGCTAGCGGAAGATTGAGCGTAGGGCAGGGAAGTAATATTTAAAAGAGGCTAGAATTAGCTTTTTTACCTTAAGTCAATGTCCTTTTGAGTTTTTTTAACTTCCAAATCAATATATAGGGGTTTCCTATGCCAGAATAGTGGCTATAACACTCACACCTCGACTGATCGAAAAACTGAATAGTATGGAGTCTGAAAATTACTCCTTTTCAGCTATACGTGGCATCCAGGCTGGTAGAGAATATTACGTAGCAACCGTAAGCTTTGGTGTCTTCACACGATTATTCATTTTTGATGACGATGTCCTTCCCGCTAACCTGCGATCGCAACGTGTGCTGAACAAAGCCCGTGTCCCGGACATCAGCAATTATATCCTGGATAATCCCAAGGAATTTGTTTTTTCAGCGATAACGGCGTCCATCGATCGCGAAATCAAATTTGAACCATTAGGCGATGAGGGGACGGCCAGGAATTTCGGAACATTGACCATTCCATTAAATTCACAAATAATCATCAATGATGGCCAGCATCGACAGGCAGCAATAATTCGTGCAATGAAAGAAAACCCCCAATTGAGAAATCAGACTATAGCTGTGGTTTTTTTTCAGGACAAGGGACTCAAGAAAAGTCAGCAGATGTTTGCGGATTTGAACCAGCACGCTGTAAAGCCCACTAAGTCGCTGAGCCTCTTCTATGACCATCGTAACGAACTCGCGCGTTTAACTAAAAGAATTGTTGAAAAAGTACCAATCTTCTGTAATTTCACTGAGGTTGAAAAGACTACTATTTCACACAGGTCAAACAAGATGTTTACCCTGAGTAATATTCATCAAGCAAATATGTCTGTACTCCGGAAGAGATCTAATGCTAAAACAGCTAAAGAAGGTGAGGATGAGATTGTAGTGGACTATTGGCATGAAGTCACCAAACATATACCTGAGTGGCAGATGGTTATCCGGAAAGAAGTATCCTGCGCTGAATTGCGCCGGGAGTTTGTCCATGCCCATGGCGTTGTCCTGCACGCTCTTGGTATTGCTGGTGGATCCCTCCTCAAGGAAAGACCGGATTCCTGGAAAAAAGATTTGAAAGTTCTGCGCCGTATTGACTGGTCACGGTCTTCAGCCGATGTGTGGGAAGGCCGGGCCATGATTGGGGGTAATATGAACAAATCACAGAATAATTTGATTCTGACCTCGAATTACATCAAGCAAAAACTTGGTTTGGGACTGACGGCCGATGAAACCAAAAAGGAGAAGAAATTTCTGAGGGAGTCTGACTAATGTCACAGGAATTAAAACCGGGTGTAGCCCAGTCTCATAACGACTTGCAGCTCCCTGACCAGGGCCGAATAGTCGGCGAGATTTATGACGAAATCAGGCAGGTTTACAAATCTGACGATCGGCCCTGGGTAATTGGATACAGTGGCGGCAAGGACTCAACCACAGCCCTCCAACTAATCTGGCACGCCCTTGCTGGTTTACCGAAAGAGGATTTGAGTAAACCCGTCTATGTAATTAGTTCAGATACTCTTGTAGAAACACCTGTTGTTATTGACGTTATTGATTCTACACTTGCAAGTGTTGAGCGGAATGCAAAGGGATCTGGATTACCCTTCACAACCGCAAAGGTTAAGCCCAAGATTCGTGATTCCTTCTGGGTGAATTTGATTGGCCGGGGTTATCCAGCACCATCCAAAACATTCCGATGGTGTACTGAAAGACTGAAGATAACTCCTGCTGACACTTTCATTCTTGAAAAGGTTTCAGAATATGGCGAAGTCGTCCTCATACTTGGAGTCAGGAAAGGCGAAAGTAATACACGCGACCAGGTGATCAGCCTCCATAAAATCAAAAACACGCTTCTCAGCCGCCATTCAAAATTTGCCCAGACATACGTTTACACACCAGTGGTCGATTTTACTGTGGACGACATCTGGATGTATCTTCTTTCGGTTGATAGTCCATGGGGTGGTGATAATCAGGAACTTGCCGAGCTGTACAGGGCATCGAATGCCGGCGAATGTCCGTTAGTAGTTGACGACACTACACCTTCCTGTGGTAGCAGCCGGTTCGGGTGCTGGACATGTACCGTAATCGGTAAGGATAAGACCATGGAATCCTTGGTCGGTACGGGGGAGAAATGGCTGGAACCACTCCTGACGTATAGAAATCTCCTAGCTGAGACTCAAGTTATTGAGAATAAACATATCTACAGAGATTTCAAGCGCCGGACGGGGCAAGTCACACTGAAAACTGACAAGACAAATATATCACGTGGCCCCTATCGACTAGAATACCGTGAGGAATTACTGGAACGTCTTCTCAGAACTCAATGTGAAGTCAGGGAACTCAGTGGAGATAAGTCGATTACTTTGATTTATCCCGAAGAACTGCACGAGATTCGTCGCCTGTGGCGGTTAGAGATGGGAGACTGGATTGACCGTGTTCCCCGAATCTTCCGCAAAGTAATGGGCCATGATTTACCTTGGGTAAAGGATGACGGAGCCGTCTTTGATTATCTGGATTACGAAGTCCTGGAAAGGATATGTTTGAAACACGACTTGCCTACTCAGCTGGTGGTCAAACTCATCGATCAGGAAAGGCAGACACAAGGAATGGTTACTCGCGGGCGTATTTTCAAGAATCTATCCAGGGTTCTACATGAGGAATGGCGCAGTGAAGAGGAAGTTATGGACATCCTCAAAGACACGTTCGAGGTCTAATGTATTTCACTAATCTTAAACTGAATAACTTCGGACCGTACAAGGGACTTCACGAGTTCCAGTTTAAGCCTGAGGGTTCCCTCTTCGAAAAACCAGTAATCCTCGTTGGAGGTCTAAATGGTTCCGGGAAAACCAAGCTGTTTCAAGCGATTAAGTTGTGTCTGTATGGATCTTCATCAATAGGAGCTAAACTTCCTATTACCCATTATCACAACTTTCTACGAGACTGTATCCATAAGGCAAATGACGAACGGGCGATAATTAACGCATCAATCGGTCTCGAGTTTGAACACAGTACTCTAGGAAGAACTGAGACCTATTCCATAACTCGCAACTGGAAATTGAAAGATGATAAAGTCATCGAAAATTTCTTTTTACTTAGGAACGGAGAGCCAATTTCGAACCTGTCCCAGGAACAGTGGCAGGATTTTCTGAAGGAGCTGGTTCCACCCGGCCTGTCAAATCTGTTTTTCTTTGACGGTGAAAAGATAGAACACCTTGCTGAATCCGGGACTGTTGACAATTACATCAAGGTTGCACTAAGCACCCTGCTTGGCCTTGATATCATCGAGCAACTTCAGTCAGACCTGACGATCTTGGCGGCCAAGAATGCCAAGGAGCTGGGTGAGGGAGGTGTACACGATAAACTGGTCGGAATCCTTGAAAAGAAAGGTGAGGTTGAAGATCGCATAGAGCAGCTTGAGCAAGAATTGGCCTCAAAGAATTCCAACCTGGATTATGTCAACGGCCAGATGGAAAATTGGGAGTTGAAACTCTCCAGCCAGGGTGGAAAATATTATGAAAGGCGGGAATTTAATCTTGAAAAACTCTCTTCAGTCAACAAAGAACTTGATTTGGTCAAGGAAGAAGTTCGAAGACATGTCACGGAGACATTTCCCTTCCTGCTCTGCCCTTCGATTACAGCTTCGCTGCTAGATCGTTTGAAGACAGAGGAAGAGCAAAAGACAATAAAATCTGCGGATGCAGCGATAGGTGAGTTCAGCCAGTCCCTATCTTCGGAATTGGAAAACAAACTCTCCAAAACAGCATACAAGCAGTTCCAGGCAACCCTGAAGAAGCAGAAGAAGAATCTAACTTCAGCAGGTTCGGTGAGCCTCACCCATGACTTATCGCATTCTGAAATCACAAACATTCACGGCTGGATTGAACAGTCACACGCCCAAATCAAGCCACGCATGGAGCAGCTGGCAACGCAATTCGAATCACTGGTGAGGCAGAAGGACAGATTGTCCATGGCGCTTAAACGCGTTCCAAGGAAGGAGGGAATTGGCGAAACCATTGCTAAGTTAATAGCCCTGTCTGAAAAAACTGGATCTCTCCAAACCGAAATTGAGAATTTGGAACTAGAACTGGCTGTCCTGAATGAAGAACTTGTCCAGTACCAGAGAGAAGAGGAAAGGAGTAGCAAAGATCTCGATGGCCTGGCTAAACTGGGAACCGGTATCTCCTTGAACAGGAAAGTAAACAAGGTGCTCGAAGAATACTTGGCGGAGCGTCGTAGTTCCCGGCTTGATATACTCGAGGAGAACATTGTCACATCAATAAATGACCTTGCCAGAAATGAACCTGCAGCAAATAAGTGACCTTGCCAG
>CAYFEZ010000112.1:0-4683 GCA_964342215.1 uncultured Dehalococcoidales bacterium
TTCCATAAGGTCGGAGCCAACGAGGGAAGAGCTTGATGAACTTATGTTTCAATATTTCCTCAGTATCGTAGCCGAAATGGGCAGCAAACTCACCAACTGACTTCTCCAAGAGTGGGTAATCCGCCTCACTGATTTCAGCAACACCGACTTCTCTACCAAGCTGAAAGTCATTAACCTTCCCCCTCAGGTAGATAACACCCCCGTGCATTCCAGTGCCAATAAAGTTGGCTTTATGATGTTCTCCTTTATCGAGGTTTAAGCCCAATATAATCAGAATACCACCGGCCATGTATTCACCAAGAAAATCCTGGGCAGTACCCCCAATGACCAGCACTGGCTTCTTATCACCGTACTCCTTCATATGGATGCCAGCCCGATAGCCAACATCATCTCTAACAAAGATTCTACCGCCTCTAGCTGACAAACCAGTAATGTCTCCAGCGTGGCCATGGACGATTATTTCACCGCTATTCATGGTATTTCCGCTGCCATCTTGAGCATTACCGTAAACGACAATCTTCGGCCCATCCATAAATACCCCTAGGTCATTACCCGGAGTACCGAAAATCTCAATTTCGACGGACTGGTTCAAGTCCGTACCTATATATCTCTGGCCGTAAACATTCCGAAGCATAATTCGGCGAGTGCCATTGGAAACTATCTCTCTGAGTCTAGCATTGAGTTCCCGATAAAAGATGCCACCAGCATCTATCTTCATCACAGACTTAGTATCTCTCTTTGCCATTTCAGTTCCCTGCCATCCTTACCCCTAGAATTTCCAGTTCAGTGTCAGTAAGCCCAACACCCCTCAAGTGCAAGCGATTACCACGAAGGCTTTCCAAGGCGTTAACACCAAGCCCACCCAGTATATCCTTAAGCTCAAGGCTCCATCCGCGTAGGAGGTTAGCTAACCGCCTAGCTCCAATGTCAGGGTTGATCCTTTTGGTCAGGCTAAGGTCGGTAGTGCATATACCCCAAGCACACTTACCGGTATGACATTGCTGGCAGACAGTACAACCTAAGGCGATTAGAGCCGCGGCTCCAACATACACCGCGTCAGCGCCAAGGGCAATTGCCTTAGCTATATCACCGCTATTTCTTATACCACCTGAGATTACGAGAGAGGCTTGGTTGCGTATGCCCTCCTGCCTCAAGCGAGTATCTACCGAAGCCAGAGCCAACTCTATAGGTATACCAACATTATCACGAATAACTTTAGGTGCAGCACCGGTAGCTCCCCTAAACCCATCAAGGACGATGATATCGGCACCGGCACGGACCATACCACTGGCGATAGCCGCTGAGTTATGAACAGCGGCTATCTTTACTGATATCGGCTTGGTATAGTTAGTCGCCTCCTTAAGAGCGTAAATAAGCTGCACCAGATCTTCGATGGAGTAAATATCGTGGTGTGGAGCCGGAGATATGGCATCTGTCCCCTGTGGAATCATCCGAGTTGTGGAGACTTCGGCACTCACCTTCTCCCCAGGTAAATGCCCACCAATACCAGGCTTTGCCCCCTGACCAATTTTAATCTCCACTACCTGTGCCACATCAAGATACTCGGAATGGACGCCAAAACGTCCTGATGCTACCTGGACAATGGTATGATCTCCGTACTCGTAGAGTTTGGGGTGGAGTCCTCCCTCACCCGTATTCCACAGGATACCCATCTCGGTAGCTGCTCGGGCTAGCGATTCGTGAATATTAATGCTTATGGCACCGTAGGACATAGCCGCAAACATGACTGGAATTTCCAGCCTGATTTGAGGGGGGAGCTCTGTCCCCAACACACAGGCTGGATCAACTTCTACACAGTCCGGTTTCCGCCCCAAATAAGTGGTAAGCTCCATCGGCTCACGTAGCGGGTCGATAGAGGGATTGGTCACTTGGCTGGCATTAAGCACCAAATGGTCCCAATAGATACGGTAGTCTTTATCATTACCCATTCCGGTAAGAAGCATACCGCCGCTCTCCGCCTGCTTAATGATATCCTCAATAACCTCAGGACGCCAGTTATAGTTCTCCCGGTAGTCAAGAGGGTTCCTCCTAATAGTTAACGCCTGTGTGGGACAAAAGAGAACACATCGGTGACAACTAACGCAGTTCTCGTCACGACACCTCACCTCGTCATCCTCATGGTCATAGTACTGAGCATCAAATGAGCACTGGTTAACACAGACCTGACACTGTATACACCTCTCCGGGTCTCGTTCTATTAAAAACTTAGATGGTAGATAGGTCTTCATTAGTTTTCCCCTCGGATTCGTATTGGTATCCCCTTTTTAGCTAAGAATTCCTTAGCCTCACCAATAGAGTAGACTCCGTAATGGAAAATGCTGGCGGCAAGAACAGCATCTGCCTTACCGGTAACCAACGCTTGAAAAAGATCTTCTAAGGTACCGGCACCGCCACTGGCAATAAGCGGTACACTTACTATCTCCGAAATAGTACGGGTAAGCTCAATATCATATCCCGCACGATGACCATCAGCATCCATACTGGTAAGTAATAGCTCCCCGGCCCCAAGCTCCACTACCTGTTTTGCCCAATCGAGAACATCAATCCCCGTTGGTTGCTGCCCACTATAGGTATACACTTCCCACCGGAGTTCCTGGCTATTCTCCACCCGCTTAGCATCTATGGCAACCACAATACACTGGCTACCGAATCTATCCGCCCCCTCCCTAATCAATGTGGGATTAAGCACCGCGGCGGTGTTTACCGAGACCTTATCGGCCCCTGCCCTCAGCATCCCTCGCATATCGTCGATGTGACGCAGACCACCACCTACAGTAAGAGGCATAAACACTTCCGCAGAGATACGCTCAACCACGTCCGCCATAGTATCACGCCCCTCAGGGGTAGCCGTTATATCCAGAAAGACCAGCTCGTCAGCACCTTCTTTATAGTAGAAACTAGCCAGTTCTACCGGATCACCAGCATCACGCAACTGGACAAAGCTCGTCCCCTTTACTACCCTTCCGCCTTTCACATCAAGGCAGGGGATAATCCTTTTAGCCAGCATCTGACATTACCCCCTTGACTACGGCTAACTGCTCTGGCTCAGGCAAATTTTGCAATCTACCCACCACAGGCTCACCACCCATAGGAATCCAGGATCTATCTAAATCAGGACAGATCAAACGGATAGCTGACTCTTCAGACGAAAGGTAAAGCATATCACCCTTTACCCCAACGGTAAGGGGACGTAATCTGACACGATCGGTAAGACCAATCATCTCACCATGATGAGCAATAATCACCGTATACGGTCCATTTAACAGCAGGCTGCCATATACCTGGCGTAGAGTTCGGAGTAGTTTCTGTTCTACCTCAGGACGCCGCTCAATATCAGTCCAGAAGGGAGAAGCCAATATCTTAGCCACAATCTCTATGGGTATCCCGTGTTTCCGCATCAGCAAATCAATGGCATAAGCCACCACTTCAGTATCGGTCTGCATGGTGCAATGATAGCCAAATTGCTCCAGAAAGCGCTGATTTATTCCATAGGATGAAATCTCACCGTTATGAACTACTGTCCAGTCCAGGATGTTGAACGGGTGAGCACCACCCCACCAGCCGGGAGTATTAGTAGGAAACCGGCCATGGGCGGTCCATAAATAACCCTCATATTGCTCCAAACAGAAATACGCGGCTATTTCCTCAGGGTAACCAACCCCCTTGAACACGCCCATATCCTTACCACTGGAAAAAACAAAACTATCACACAACTTGGTATTTATTTCCATCACCCGGTCGACGACATAGTCATCCTCCAACTGACCATCGGGCAGGTTCCGACCTACATTCAGAAAGTAACGCCATACCATTGGTGGGCCCACAATTCCTGGTGTAGGTCGTGTTAGGACTTCCTCAGAGTAAACCAAGTTAAACCGATCCTTAAGTAATGCCTCACTCTCTCGTTGTCCCTCCCGACTCAGGTACATTACGTGGAAGGCATATTGGTCAGCATACTGGGGATACAACCCGTAGACAGCAAATCCCCCACCTAGGCCATTACCCCGTTCATGCATATTAGCAATAGCCCTGATGATACCTTCGCCGGAGAACCGCCTCCCCGAAGTATCCATCACGCCGAATAAGGAGCAAGCGTCCATCACCTTATCATCGTGGTGAGGATTATTTACCCGTCTAAGGTTTTTCATAGCCGTTACTCCTCCAATGCAATCCTACTCTCCACCGAAGGCGGTATTGCCAAGTGAGGTCGCCATATTTCTTCGGGGAGAGCGGCTAGACCGAAATCATCAGCGACTAAGTCTTGCTTAAAACCTTCAACATTCACCCTGCCCTTCATTAAACTAAATACGATGCCCGACTTCTCAACGTCACCGGTAAAGACCATACCCACCACCAGCCCATTTTTCAATACCACCTTCTTATAAGCATGATTGTACCTTTCACAGAGTATCTCGTAGCTATCATCGGGCGGAGTTACCATTCCGGCAGAGACAACAGCTAACCCGAAGTACCCCATAGCGTTCATCGCCGTCCCACCCTGATATTCGGTGACGACGCCAGCCATATTGAAACCAGCAATCCTCCCCCCAATATAGGCATTAGACCAAATAGGAACGACCCGGTTTTCACCGTAGACGAAATCATAAGCCTCAGCCACATCCCCACAAGCGTAGACATCAGGGCTAGATGTAGCCATATTAC
>CAYFEZ010000113.1:0-4653 GCA_964342215.1 uncultured Dehalococcoidales bacterium
CAAATTGGAGGGTAAGAAGGAAGCTACCAATAGGCATGACTATCCAGATTGGCCCTTTAGGGATAATTGTCGCCCGCCACAAGACGTCTCCTGCCTGAAAAATTTCTAAAGTTATCCATAGAGCATACCCGAAGAATATGGCACAGGCCACCGTACCGATTATAGAAGTGACAATATTAACCACGCGCTGAGTCTTTCCCGAGAATGCCTTCAGCAGGAGGTCAATTTTTACATGTCCTTCTTGTGATAGCACCCAGGCGGTACTTAAGAAGAGGATGAAAACCAGAGCGTATTCGGAAAAGTCAACCACCCACTTAGTAGGGTTGTTGAACGCATACCTCATAATAACTTCAAAGTCCACACTTACCGTAGTGAAGACAAGAATAACCGCAGCCACACCAGCCAGGATTAACAATACCCGATCAAAGAGGCGATTCAACATAATGCTCCCTCTCTTCCGTTAAAGATACCCTGACCGGTGCGATCTGGTTTAAGCCGCGGGTAAAATGTGCCCGCTTCAGGTATGCATACATACCTAAGTCCAAGTTAGTCAGGTGTTGCGTACTGCTGTGAAGGAGGGTACAACTTAGATAATATCTTTATCAGGTCAGCAGCGTGGTCGGGACTGACTTCGCTTATGATTTTCTGGAACTCTGTCCAAGCAACCTCTTGTATCATCAACCAATCGGCGTTACTGAGGTCGATGTCTTGGATGCCGGCTGCCCTTAACTGAGCCCACTCCTCCGCCATTGGTCCAGCAGCTATATTCTCGAAATCATTCTCCACCTCTTCCATGGTATCAGTCAGTATGGCCCGATGTTTCCCTGATAAAGCCTCAAATCTAGCGGCATTCATCAGCATGGGGGACCAGCCAGCTCTTAGGAAAGGCGGGTCTACACGGTGTGTGATAGCCTCCTCGAGTCCATAAGTAACCAGGTCCCACGGTACCCACATAATACCGTCAATGGTTCCTCTATCCAGAGCAGTAAAGACATCACCAAAGCCTACACTCACGGTAGCAGCCCCTAGTCCTTTGATGACAGGGTCATAAGCCGGATGACTTCTTATTTTCAGAGTCGTCAGGTCACTAAGGGAGGTAATCGGCTTTGTCAAATACAGAATAGCACTACCGTACCATGGCATACCCAAGAGAGTTAGACCATGCTCCTCTTTGGCGATTTTGTTAAGGGTCTTAATTAGACCGGCCTTCCGTGCCTCAGCATGGCTTGCCCCAAACACGTACATCAGGGATACTGGTTCGGGGAAAGCATCGGCGATGTAACCAGCCGAAGTAAGGAGTATATCGACACTTCCCAGCTTAAGGGGCTCAAGTTGTTCCCTGGAAGGATATACTTCACTACCGCCGATATCTTCCAGTACCAGTTCACCTGGTGCTTTGGCGTTAACTCGATTTATGTATTCTCTGTAGCCAATTAAATCCTTGGAATCATAAGGCCATGGTCGTAGTACCTTTAAAGTAATTGGGCCCTCTGGTTGGGCCGGTCCGCAGGCGGCTAACGAGAGCGGTATTACGAGCACCAGAACTAGACAGACACAACCTATTAGTTTTACTAAGCTTTTCTTTCTCAATTTCAAACCTCCATATGAGAAATTTTTCTATCGGATATCCGCAAACTACCGCATCTATCACCTCCTTCAGTAGTTCAGTCATCCCCTTGTTGTCCTCTAATGCCAAGACTGTTTTATTATACCTTCCTACCTACAGATGTCAAGTTTTCTTCTTTTCCCATTTTTCAAAAGATGGTTTATTTTAAATCTACCTGAAAAATACCGTAATGACTTCAGGGACTTGCATGTAAACTATTTGGCAGGCTACTATCAAAACTGTGGACTACGTGGCATTTGACGGCAGTGATTTATCAGAGTAGAATGCAAATATCAATCTTAGGAGGCATTCAATATGGAAGCTACACAAACTTCCAACCCTTTGGTGGCTAAGAGCCAGGTGGTTAAAACTGTCTGTGGAGTGTGCCCCCAGGGTTGTGGTCTGAATGTATATGTAGAGAACGGTAAGATTGTTCAGGTCAAGGGTATGCCGGAACACCCAGTAAGCGAAGGTAAACTATGCTCTAAGGCAGGGCTAATTATGGATACCGTATACGCCCCGGACCGCCTCAGACATCCGATGAAACGGGAGAATGGAGATTGGAAGCAAATTTCATGGGATGAAGCTCTTGATATTATCGCCGCTAGATTAAAAGAGGTTAAGGAAAAATATGGGGTAAAAGCTTTCGTTTTTCATATAGGTGAATTAAGAACTGCGGCTCTTCTTACTGCCAGAAGGTTTTGTGATGTTTACGGTACACCAAACGTTATGTCCTACGATAGTATGTGCATCCGTACTCGGGGCACAGCTCACCGCCTGACCTTCGGTAGAGGTCGCTTTTACGACCCCCAAAATGCTCGGTGTATTCTGGTCTGGGGGAATAATCCGGATAATTCCGGACTTCCCCAAGCCCAGTACATTTTAAAGAGTAGGAAAAAGGGGGCCAAGCTTATTGTCATTGATCCCAGGAATACCTCTATGGCTAAAAGGGCGGATATCCATGCCCGACCTCGGCCGGGCACTGATTGTGCTTTAGCCCTAGGCTTGCTAAATGTTATCATATCGGAGAAGCTCTACGATAGTGAATTCGTTGACAAATGGACTGTCGGTTTTGACAAGTTGGTAGAGCACATCAAGCTTTACCCGCTATCAGAAGTAGAGAGGATAACTTGGGTGCCGGCAGAAACTATCCGAGAAATCGCCCGTATTTTTGCTACAACTAAACCGGCAACCATAGTTCAGGGCGGAAATTCGTTAGACCAGTGCTCAAGTGGAACTCAAACTAACCGGGCTATGTCTATTCTTCAAGCAATAACTGGGAACCTCGATGTACCCGGTGGGTTTGTACTAACGGGGGCCGTACCTTTAAATCCTATGAGAATGCCGGGATTGGTGAAGGAATTGCCACTGGGTGCCGATGAATTTCCCTTTTCCTACCAAGTTGCCGGTCATCTGATAGGTGAAGGTCAGGCGACGCTTATGCCGGATACCATTATCACTGGTAGCCCCTATCCCATTAAGGCGATGATTGTGTCAGGGTCTAATCCTGCAGTTACTTGGCCTAATTCACCCAAAATGGTCGAAGCACTAAAAAAGCTAGACTTACTAGTTGTCATGGATCTTTTTATGACTGAGACGGCCAGACTGGCCCACATAGTACTCCCCGCGGCCACTTTTTTGGAAAGAGATGAAATGCCTGTGTTCCCGTTTATTGATCGTAATAGGCGCTATGTAATGCTGGAGAAGAAGGCGATAGAAATTCGGGAATGCAGGTCTGATTTTGACTTTTGGTTGGAGCTAGCCAAGAAAATGGGCTACTCTGAGCATTTCCCTTGGAAGGACATAGACGAGGTAATGGCTTACCTGCTGGAGCCATCAGGGCTAACTGTTAAGCAGCTTAGGGAAGAAGATGCTGGTGGCTTATCCTTTGGCTTTGATAGATATAAGGAGTATGAGCACAAGGGGTTCCCTACTCCATCGGGAAAGGTGGAGATTTACTCGGAAACATTGCAAAAGGCTGGTTACGACCCTTTACCAAGTTATACGGAATCTCCTGAGGGTCCTCTCAGTAATCCTGAACTGGCTAAGGAGTATCCCGTAATCTTAACCACCGGCGGAAGATACAAGGAGTTTCTTCACTCCGGACAACGCAATATACCCAGATTGCGCCACTTGGTTCCGGAACCATTAGCGGAGATTCACCCGCAGACTGCGGCAAAATATGGTATTGGTGACGGCGAAACAGCCGTGGTGGAAACGAAGAGAGGTAGCATAGAAATTAAGGTTAAGGTAACCGAGGATATAGTTCCCGGGATAATTCATATTCCACATGGGTGGGTTCAAGCTAATGTCGATGTACTCACCGACGGCAGCCCGGCTGACCCGGTAACGGGGTTTCCCGCACTTAAGCAGCTTTTATGTAAGGTAAGGAGAAAAGTATAAGCGCCAGTCATTTGGTAATACTGAGTTTGGGGAAGTTTCTATTAGTAAGCAAACCATCAAAACCATTTCCTATACTGGCTTGGACTTAGTAGCCCTAACCCTCTCGCTAACGACGGTCTGTCGCTATATTGACACAGCGAGCCGCCAAGATTTGACGGCTCTTTTGTTTTTACCACTATTGACAGTTGACGGCTGGTAATGCATAATATTACCTATTGAAAGAGAGTTAGTAAAAATGGTAAAGATTAGATTAAGACGAGTGGGCTCTAAAAAGAAGCCAAGTTATCGGGTAGTAGTCGCTGATGTTCGAACACCCCGTGATGGGGCGTTTATTACGATTCTCGGGCATTATAATCCCCTAACTGACCCGGAAACGGTAGTGATTGATGAAGAAAAAGCGTTAAGTTGGCTCAGTCAGGGAGCCCAGCCTACGGCTACGGCCAACAGGTTACTGTCAAAAATAGGTATTATGGAAAGGTTCAAAGCAATCAAGGAGAAAACATGAAAGAACTAGTAGAATACATCGCCAAAGCAATTGTCAGCTTACCTGACGAAGTGGTAGTTACCGAGGAAACGGATGAGCAAGGCGTAATGCTTAAATTGCAGGTTGCCGATGATGATAAAGGAAGAGTTATTGGCAAGCA
>CAYFEZ010000114.1:0-4627 GCA_964342215.1 uncultured Dehalococcoidales bacterium
TTTTTTATCAAGATTTTTAATCTCTATTATCTCAAAATTTTTTAAATCCTTGAACTGGTTGGTCAAGGAGCTTGCAATTATGTATCTTACATCTTTACTTTCAAAATTTATCAGAGAAATGATATCATTTATCTGGGAGAAGTTATTTAAGTCCAGGATGTTTTCAAAATTATCAAGGCAAATCACTATTTTTTTGTTTTTTTCTTCTGCAAGAGCATTTGCAAACTTAAATGCGCTTTCTACAAGAAATTTCTGGCCTGGCTTTATCTTCAGTAATTCATTTTCAACAGAATTTAGGATTTCAGAGCATTTATCGCTCTTAACAGAAGGAATAATTTTTTTTAAATTTTCTAAACTTAGAAAATTCTTATATTCAGCAGTTTTTTTGCCAATAAAATTATAGAGAATGTTTCCGATGAATTCAATTGAGAAGTTTTCAGGTGTTAAACTTATTTTTTCCAGGTCAATATAGACAGGCAGAGATTCTTTTCCAAGTTTTTTTATATATTGTTTAAGAATTAGTGTTTTTCCGCTCTTTTTTCTTCCCAGTAAAGCTGTATTTTTACTTGCATTGCTAGCTAAGAAATCCAAATAATCTCTTCTCTCTATTATTGCCTCTTTTCCTGACTGCATTTAGTGTTATTCCAATTGGTATATATACCTAAATATTAATAATATTTAAAGTTTTTGTTTCTAAAGTTATTCTAAATGGATTATATACCTTTTGGTATAGGTTATATTTAAGCTTTTGTTTTAGTGATCGATATTAATTGATTATACCATTTGGAATATATATTGTTTGGTATAGAAGTGTATTTAAAGGTTGCGGAAAATCTCTTAAATAACAAGCTTATTAATGGCCCGTATTTTTAGCTAGTTTAGAATTTGATTTTGGGGTAGTTTCTGTTATAAAATAATCAATATGACTTGCAACATATTTGACTCCATCTGCAGTATATACAATCCCCTTTCCAGCTAAACTAGCTGGTTTTTTCATGTATTTATCAACCATATTTTCAAGTCCATTAAATGTATCCTTCACAAGACCGGTTAAACTCCTGCCTTTAGCTTCTTTTTCCCCTTTAGGATATAATTTGTGATAAAGATTCTTAGCATAATCTTCCCGCTTTTCTTCAGGAAGATTCTTCATAGTTCTTAATAACTCCGGGAATTCATCTGTACCCGGCTTTAGTTTTTTAATTATAGGATTTATGTAATTTTTCTTTATATTCGGATCTAAATTTTCATAGAATTTAAACTCTTTTTGATACTTTTCTGGATTATGATTGCCTTTTGCCATCTTATTTTGGAATATATTACGCTATCTCAATCTTATTGCCTAAGCTTTGTCCTGGCATTCCTGTCTCGAAGATGACCCTTATTGCTCCGTTGTTTCCATGGGCGCTTGCAACCTTTCCCTTGATTTCTTTTCCTGCAGGGCTTTTCCATGATACATTTTTTCCAACTAATGCAGCTGCTTTCTCCCTGTCAGTTACCTCATTGATGCTGATAATCATATGGCTTGTATTCTGTGTATGCCTTCCGCTCCTGAAATTTGCTATTGTTCCTTTCATAAGCTTCAGGAAACGTATTTAATTTAAAAACGTTTTGTTTTTACAATAATTAAAAACAATGGATAAAAAAGCCAATAAAAAAGAATAACAATAAAAATATCCAATAATAAAAAACAAAAAATGCAATAAAAAATTCCAATAATATAATAAAAAATCAAATTCAATAAAAAATATCTAAAAAATACTATTAATAAGATATAATAATTTAAAATAAATAATAGATTTATTAAAAATCTAAACAGAGTGATACTAATCAGATGAAATTATGAAAGAAAAAACTCTCTTAAAAACCGCGCTTATCTGCTCTGTATTAGGTTTATTGGTCTTGTATCTGATTTCTGACTATATTGCGATAGATGAAAAGAGTGTAGGAAAGATAACTTTGGATAACAAAGATGAGATTGTTAAGGTTAAAGGAATTGTTGATAAAGTCATAGATACGGAAAAAGTTGCGATTATTAATATTATCCAGCCGCAGGAAATGACAGTTGTTTTGTTCAAGAATGAAAACAGGACAATAAAAATCAATGAGGGAAATGAAGTGGAAATTATCGGGAAGGTTGATGAGTATGAGGGCAGGATGGAAATAATTGCAAACAGGGCCAGAATTATAGGGTAAAATGTTTTTTGAAATCTTAATAGCAGTTTTATTGGGGATTTTAGCCGGAATTTTTACCGGCTTGATACCCGGAGTTCATATAAATCTAGTTAGTTTATTGATTGTAAGCATCTCAGCTTACCTTCTTAATATTTTTTCTTTGCCTTCTCTGGGAGTGTTTATAATTTCAATGGCAATAACACATACTTTTCTTGATGTGCTGCCTGCAATTTTTTTAGGTGCTCCTGATGCTGATACAGCTCTTGGAGTATTGCCCGGACATAAGCTGTTATTGAAGGGTATGGGCTATGAGGCTGTAAAACTTACAGTTATTGGAAGTTTATTCTCTTTAATTATTGCTTTGTTTTTGTTTCCGCTGTTTATTATTATCGTTCCGGATGTTTATGAAACTTTGCAGCCTTTTATCGGGTTGATATTGCTTGGAGTGGTTTTTTACATGATTTTTGTGGAAAAAGGCATTGATAAGAAATTCTGGGCATTAGCAGTTTTTCTTATGGCAGGAATTTTAGGAATAATTGATTTAACAATGCCTAATCTTAAGCAGCCTTTGTTCCCTATGCTTTCCGGATTATTTGGGGTGAGCATGCTTATTGTAAGCTTGTCAAATAAGACAGAGATTCCAAAGCAAAGAATAACAGATACAATAAAAATTCCTAAGTTTGAAAATATGAGAGCTTTAATTGCAGGGACCTTTTCAGGAAGCTTTGTTTCTTTTTTTCCGGGGATGGGGCCGGCACAGGCTGCAATATTAGCAAGCCAGCTTGCAGGAAGATTAGGAACTTATACTTTTTTGATATTAATCGGAGGCATTAACACTGTAAATATGGCAGTGAGCTTAGTTTCATTGTATACAATCAACAAGGCAAGGAATGGCGCTGTTTTGGCCATAAGGGAAATCATGACAGCAATTGACTTAACTACATTGATTTTATTTCTTGCAGCAATCTTATTTGCAGGAGGCATTGCTGTTTTTTTAGCATTGTTTTTGGCTAAAGTTTTTATAAAATTTATAGTCAAAGTAAATTATTCAATGATGTGCATCTCTGTTATATTATTGATTACAATAATAGTTTTTTATTTTTCCTCGTGGATTGGATTGTTAATATTAACAGTAGCAACTGCAATCGGGATAATTCCAAATGTAGTAAATGTAAAGAGAAGCCATTCAATGGGGTGCTTGATGCTGCCGGTTATATTGTTTTTTTTGTTGTAGGTTGTTGAAATATACTTTTGCCCTCATATCCAAACAAAACCTTTATAAAATAACTTTTTAACCTTTTTCAGAATGGAAGAGAATGAAAGAACAGAAGAGAATGAAAAAGTCAGGTTTTCTGGAATTAAAAACATCTATGAGAAGCAGTATAAGAAATTGCTTATAATTCCTTTTGCGCTTCTTTTTGTTGCAATTGTGCTGATTGGGATGAAGGCAGCTGCAACAGGGGATTTTATCAATAGGGATGTTAGCTTAAAGGGAGGTGTTACTGTTACGATTCCTGCAGGAGAGGGAATAGATATAATAAAATTAGAAAATGAGCTTTCATTGAAATTTCCTGCAAATGACATATCTACTAAATCCATAAGCCAGTTTGGAAAACAAACCGGTGTTATTATAGAAGCGGATGTTAATCAAGATAAAGCGGATAAATTAATTGAAGAGATAGGCAATGCATTGAATTCTGAGCTTTCAAGTCAAGATTACTCTGTTGAGATAGTTGGCTCTTCTTTAGGGGCTTCTTTTTTCAAGGAAATAATTATTGCGCTATTGATAGCATTTGTGTTCATGGCTTTAGTTGTTTTCCTTTACTTCAGGACCATTATACCTTCAGCAGCTGTTATTCTGGCTGCTTTGTCTGATATTCTTGTAACATTGGCAATAGTAAATTTTATGGACATGAAATTAAGCGCAGCAGGGATTGCAGCTTTCCTGATGCTTATAGGTTACAGTGTTGATACTGATATCCTGCTGTCAACTAGAGTCCTAAAAAGAAGGGAAGGCACTATTATGGAAAGGATTTACGGGGCATTTAAAACAGGAATGGTAATGTCATTGACAACATTAGTTGCAGTAACAACAGCATTGATGATTACACAATCAGAGATAATAAGGCAGATCATGATAATTCTTTTGATTGGACTGTTAGTGGATTTAATCAACACATGGATACAGAATGTAGGGCTTTTAAGATTATATTTGGAGAAAAAAGAAAAAAAGATGCAGCATCATGAGTAAGACAAAAAAAATATTTACAAATCTAAGGGTAATCATTTTATTAGCATTCCTAATATTCGCAGTATTTTCAATCAGCCCAAGGCCCGGAGCAGAGGGAGTTGCAATAAGGAATATAATTACTGACAGCGCTGCTGCAGAAGCAGGAATTCCGCAGCCATCCCCTACTTCAAGCCAGGTCAGCAGGGAAAGAATCCTGAATATAAA
>CAYFEZ010000115.1:0-4612 GCA_964342215.1 uncultured Dehalococcoidales bacterium
GTCGAATCGGATGCGATTATGTTGAAGTGTGTCCTTTATCCTAAGTCTATTCTGCATAGGAAATATGATCCTCCTGAAAATGTAAAAGAGTTTGCAAGGAGTAAGGGGTATCTATGACATTAGGACTTTTATTGTTTATTATTTTAATATCATCCCACCTTCGAAAGGGCCGTTACTGAACCCGAGATCGTTGCCGGGAGGGGACCCCACATGGAAATGAAAGATGTCATCAAAGCACGACGGAGTGTGCGCAAGTTCAAAAGCGATCCGGTATCGAAAGAAATCATCCTGGAGCTCCTTGAGGCTGCAGGTCTTGCACCGTCGGCCACAAACCGTTAACCTTGGGAATTCGTCCTTGTTCACCGGTCTTATCTGGACGGCCTCGATCAGGTACTGCGCGAGGTCTATTCCGGAGTATCAAGCTCCTTCATCTCGATCATTTATTCGTCGAACCGAAGCCGTACATGTCATCCGCCAGTTTGACGGTAGCTTTCTCATCTCACCAGTAATTCCAATTGTGGACCTGAACCGGATATCATCTGATGATGAGCCAATCATGATTTCAATATCCCCAGGTTCCACTATACGCTCTGCCCAGGACACCGTGAATCCTAGCATGTCAGTAGGCAGAGAAAACCTCACTTGCAAAGTTTCACCGCCAGCCATATACACTCGTTTAAAACCTTTGAGTTCTTTCACAGGCCGTACAAGACTTGCATGGCAATCGCGAACGTACAATTGAACAACCTCATCCCCTGATATCGAACTTGTATTCCGAATTTTACATGACACTTCTATTGTGCCATCAACCGGCACTTCGAAATTCCTAATAATGAAATCAGAATATTCAAACGTCGAATAGGAAAGGCCGTGACCAAAAGAATAGACAGCGCCAAAATCGGACTGGATGGGGAATCCTCCTGATTTCATTTTATGATTATAATAATAAGGCATTGCGCCTGCGGTTTTGGGAACCGATACCGGGAGGCGTCCGCTAGGGTTAATCTTACCATAGAGAATATCCACAATCGCTTTCGCACCTTCTTGACCAGGCAAAAAAGCCTCTAACGCTGCAGAAGCTCGCATAAAACCATCTCCAAGATTGTACGGACGGCCGCTCATCAATACCACAATTACAGGTTTGCCATTAGCTAGAAGCCGCTTGAGAAGTTCCTGCTGTACACCGGGGAGTTCTAATGACGAGGTGTCCGACCCTTCACCTACGGTACCCGTCATAAATATACCCGCTAAATCACCGACTGCGACCACGACCTTATCGGCGCATAGAGCTAGGGAAACGGCCTCATCCATCATTCCAGAATCATAACTTAGGGAAGTTGCTTGCCTGCCGGTGGTGGTATTTTCATCCCCAGGAAAGACAGGAGCCGTTGTCGTACGCTCGGTAAGGATATCGCATCCCCTTGCGTATAGCAGTTTGCCAGATTCAAGTCTGGACTCAAAAGCCTCTTTCAAGGTTAACGCGAATTTCCCTTCTATGCTCCTATCCTGGGCTGCAAAGATAAGATGTACTGGAAATGAGTAACCACAGAAAACCGCCAGCTGATCATCTGCCAGTGGTCCAATCAGTGCTATAGTCTCATCCTGATTCAACGGCAGGGCACCATCATTTTTCAGTAAGACGATAGATTTCTCTGCGGCTACGGCTGCGATCGATTTGTGCTCAGGTGTATTCAATATGATATTGTCGATATCCGCATATGGTTTTTCAAAGAGCCCTAAGCGTGATTTTTCTATGAGTACCCTCTTCACAGCAGCATTTAATTCTTCCATTGTAATCATACCCCGACTTAGGGCGTCCTGAAGGCCCTTCATGTTGCAGGTATAATCCGGCAGTTCCTGGTCCAATCCTGCTTTTAGTGCTAGAGCGGCTGCGTCTGATCTATCCAGAGCCACTCGGTGGTGCTCATAGAGTAGCTTGATAGCCATATAATCCGACACAACAATGCCGTCGAATCCCCATTGTTCTCTTAACACCTCAGTAATGTAACGGTGTGAAGAAGTTGAGGGTTCACCGTCAATATCGTGGTACGCTGGCATTACTGAGCCGGCGTTGGCAAGCTTTACCGCCATCTCAAATGGCAGAAGAGATGTATCATTCAACTCACGTTCCCCGATTCGTACAGGTGCGTGATTTCGACCTCCCTCACTAAACCCATGTCCCACAAAATGCTTGAGGGTTGCAAGAACTCGACGGTCACGACCCTGAAGCCCCCTCACGAAGGCCGACGCCATGCATCCTGTAAGGTAAGGATCTTCACCAAAGGTCTCTTCAGTACGGCCCCAGCGAACATCCCTGCACACATCGAGAACGGGCGATAATCCCTGTCTTCCTCCAACGGAATAAAGCTCAGTGCCTATTGCTTTGGCTATTTTTTCCATAAGCTCCTCATCCCAAAGGGCACCGTAATTGATGGCGGCAGGCATTAGGGTAGCTCCTTTGGCCATAAGCCCGGGGAGGCACTCCTCATGTGGGATCGCTGGAATGCCAAGCCGTGTTTCCTCCATTAAGAATTTTTGCACTGTGTTTAAGCCCTTAACACATTCATGGGGGTCTATTGGCCGTGTACCAAGGGGGCGTGTGATTTGCCCGATGCCGTTCCTCATGACATCTCTAGGATCATCGTCAGTTTCTTGTATAATGTCGCCTAAAGGAGCTCGAAAGGAAAACGAACCATCTCCGTTGATTTCCAGCCATACTGAATAAAGTTGCGCACTTTTCTCCTCAACAGTCATTTGATCTATAAGGGATTGTGCGCGTTCTATGTGATTCATAAAAGCTCCTTTCTTACTTGCAAAAATAAACTATCGGGCGACAGGTACATGTTTTTTTGAAGATGGAAGCCGTGAATTCCTGCAGGGTCTTGTGTGCCATCTAGACCTATCCCTTAGTATCCTTTCCTGCATCTTGATCAATAAATAAACTTAATCTTTTATAAACTATATCAATGAAATTTCTATCTAGAGGCCCACATCATTCCACGAGTCAAGATTGCTTGCATTTCTGGGACTTCAAATTCATGAGCTTTGTGACCTAGTGAACTATAGAATACTTTTCCTTTTCCGCATTTTCTTTTCCAAACAACTGGCATTTCAACATCTTTGATCCAGTCTGCTAGAAATTCGACTTTACCCGGTGATCCTGGAGATTGTTCCAATGACCACATTTGATCTCCTTTATAGGTAGTTGTAGCTAAAACTACATTTGATGGATCAACATGCATATAGTATTGTTCAGAAGTATAAACAAAATCATTAATTCCTTCCATTATAGGATCATCTTTTTTTGTAATGTTAACAGTGTAATCTATAACACCACCAGGATGATTTACCCACTGCCCTCCAGTCATAAATTGCCAATCAATTGATTGACGAAATGCATCACACATACCGCCATGAAAACCTGCAAGTCCAGCTCCATTAACAACAGCTTTGGCAACATTCGAAATTTCTTCTTTTTTAATTTCACCTTTTGGCGAAAATTTAAAAGCCATTGTAAAAATTGGTACAATAAGATCCATATCATGAACAAAATCACTAGCAAAAGCAGCAGTTTCCTTTTCAATTCTAACATCAAAATCATTTGATATTAAAAATTCTGAAACAAGTTTCGCGTATTCTTCTGGATCATGTCCATCCCAGCCACCACAAACGATTAAAGCCTTTTTCATATCAATTTATCTTTCCGTATAATCTATAAATTACTAATTAATTGTTTTATATCATCTTCTGAGAAACATTTTGGTTGAGAACATTCACTTCGTAACTTTAATTTTTTATTTTCTTTGCCTGACTTTAAAATACTATCCATAATATCCAACACATGTAAACTGAATTCTCCACTACATCTGGGGTGTCTATTATTATGAATGGCATCAATCATTTCAGAAACACCAATACCTCTATAATTTGCAATTGTGGGTATATCATTTGTTTTACAACTAAAATTCAGAACATTATATTTTCCCAGAATCATTTCCTTAGTTTCAAATATTTTCCAATCACCACCTTTATTAAAGCAACCAAGAATCTCTCCACCAAACATGTTTGGATCAGGAACATTCAAAGAACCTGAGTTACCATACAATTCAATGTGATTCTTGTTGTGTTTCCAAATATCAAATGAAAAAAAAGCATCAATTAGAGCTCCTGATTTAAATTCAATATGAGAAATTATAGTAGTGGGGGTTTCTACTTTAATCACTTCTCCTTGTCGATCACCACTTACTATAACCCTTTCTTCATAAACATTTCTGATTTTGCTTTCTACAGAAATAGCTGACCCTAATAAATTTACCAGAGAAGAAAAATAATAAGGTCCCATATCCAAAATTGGTCCACCTCCATATTGATAATAAAAATCAGGATTAGGATGCCAAATTTCATGACCTGGAACTGCCATAGCAATACTTCCAAGTGATATTTTGCCTATTTTATTTTCATCAACTAATTTTCTTGCCAATTGTCCGCCTGCTCCAAGAAAAGTATCTGGTGCGCAACCCACATATACATTTTTTTCTTTGGCTAGATTTAACAGTTTTTGACCATCTTTAAATTCAATTGATAAAGGTTTTTCAGAATAGGAATGTTTTTT
>CAYFEZ010000116.1:0-4599 GCA_964342215.1 uncultured Dehalococcoidales bacterium
TGGTTCACTTACCGCGGGAGATGCCATCCTCATCCTGCGGTATGCTGCTGGAATCATCGAAAGCTTTTCCAAATCAGTGGCCGTCAATACCCCTCCCACTCTGGTCGATGTACGCCTGGAAAAAGATATTAAAATTCTCGACGACCGATCGGCCCTGATACTCACCTTCGATCCCATAGAAGAGACGGCCGGTGGCGACCTGTCCCTCACATGGGGTGCCCGCCGCAAGTTATCCGGGGACCTCCTGCTCCAGGGACTGTCCCCGGAAGCTCTAGCCGCTACCAACGCCAGTCGCTCCGGTGAAATCCGGATCAGCTTTATCGACCCTGGCAGAGAAGAGGAATCCAGACCGCTGAGTCTGATCGTACCGGTAGATGATCTCGAAATAGAGATGCCGATCACTCTGCGGGGAATCCTCTACAGCCGCCGGGGACGGCCATCTGGAGAAATCCGCTTTGCAGGGATCGCAACGGGGAATCTCCCATCCCACTTCGTCTTGCAGCAGAACCACCCCAATCCTTTCAACCCATCGACCGCCATCCGCTTCGAACTGCCACAGGCAGAGCACCTCACCCTGAACATATATGCGCTTACCGGTCAGCTCGTGCGCACACTGGTCAATGGACCGCTAGCTGCCGGCGTTCACCACGTTGAATGGAACGGGATAAATGATGATGGTCGATCCGTAAGCTCGGGAATCTATCTCTATCGACTGTCAGTAGGTGATGGCCGTTTCACCCAAACGCGGCGCATGCTCTTACTCAAGTGAGAGGAAAATAATCGAAGGTAAAGTCTCCCTGGCCGATGCCGCCGGCATTGCGTCGGGCAGTGGGACCCTCCTCACCGTCACTTTCGATATCACAATCCGATGCTGTTCCCGGAATCTACGACCTGACTCTCACTCGGGCCACGCTGCGCGACGAACAGGCGCAACTCATCGCCATCGGCGCGCGTCTCTTGAGGATCATTCCTGGGAATGGTGACGGCAGTTCTGACTCAGGTCGGCACGGTACCTGGTATTAGCGGTCTTACCATAGCGCAGTAAAAAAGAAGGTAACTCATGATTCGATGGGCGATTATTTTTGCAGGTTTAGTTTGGGCAACTTTCTCTGCTGGTCTTGCCTACGCTAACCCAGAGATCGCTGGAGTACTTCCTGGGGGAGCAGTGGTGCACTTTGTCTGGATTGACCCTGGGACTTTTTACATGGGATCTCCAGATGCGGACCCATCGGCAAATAGTGATGAGAAGCCACAGCATGAAGTGGTGATCAGTGAAGGTTTTTATCTGGGGAAGTATGAGGTGACGCAAGAACAATGGGAGTCGGTCATGGGGACGACCCCTTGGAGTTACCAGAGCCACGTTGTGGAGAACCCGAATCATCCAGCGGTGTATATATCGCGGGAGGATGCACAGTCGTTTATCCAGGTGCTAAATGATACCGCCGGTGGAGCGTTATATCGCTTGCCTACAGAGGCCGAGTGGGAGTATGCGTGTAGGGGGGGGACGACGACGCAATGGTCGTTTGGCGATGCGGAAAGTCAGTCAGGAGCTTATGCATGGTATTATGGCAATGCCTGGTTTGGGCTGACTGTAGGTGAGCAGTATGCTCACCCAGTGGGGTTGAAGTTACCGAATCCGTTTGGCTTGTATGACATTCACGGGAACGTGGCGGAATGGGTCCAGGATTGGTATGCGGATGACTATTACCAATATTCGCCCACTACAGATCCGCCAGGACCTACATCAGGCGTGGCGTATATCCCCCGAGGAGGCTCTTTTCGTGGTAGCCCTCATACTATGCGATCAGCAACTCGCTGGATCGGACCAGCACACTCCCGCAATGACTACTTCGGCTTCCGCTTATTGATGCGTGCCGTGGGACAGATAAATCCTTCCACATCTTCCATAGACTTTGGGGGTGTCCAGGTCGGTCAGACGCAAGACCAGGTTTTAACGATATCCAATACAGGTAACACAGAGGTCTCTGTGACTAACATTACCACGATAGGGTTAAACGCCTCGGAATTCTCCCTCTCGCCTATCAATGCTATGATCGTCCCTTCGGGGACATTGAACATTACGGTGACCTTTGTCCCCACCTCGCCAGGTGGCAAGTCTGCCGCGCTTTCTATTGCCCACAATGGCTTAGTGAATCCGACTTACGTGGGATTGAGTGGAATAGGGCAACTGCCTCCGCCGATCGCCTCATCCGTACCCGACACCATTTCCATTTATGACAAGGCGCTCCAGATCCCGTTTCGAATCGGCGAGACCTTCGGCCAGGACATCGTCTCCGTCGAGACCTTCCTCGCCTACGACGGCGATCTGCTGACCGCTACCGGGGTGGACGCCACCAGCACGCTGCTGACGGATGGCTGGACGGTAGAGACCAACATCGTTCAGGGAGTCGGCACGTCCATCGACACCATCAAGATAGCCATGGCCACCGACGCTGACGTGCTGTTGGGAGCCGGCACGCTGATCAATGTCAACTTCCAGACGGCCGATATCCGGCACCCGGCCTCCTCGGCGCTGACCCTGACCCACGTGCTCTTCAACGCCGGCACGCCGGCCAATACGACCACCAACGGCTCGGTAACCCTGATCGGCATCGATGGGGTTCTCACCAGCAGTCCGGAGCAGATCATCCCGCGCCAGACCATCGCGGTCACGGTAGTCGACGCCGACGCTGATTTGGACGGGATTCCGGGTACGGCTACCGATCAGGTGACCGTAACGGTGATCAACAGCAACGGCGATGAGGAGACGCTGACGCTGGATGAGGACGCGGTCACTGCCGGTACTTTCAGCCAGACCATTGCCACCGTATTTGGAATCGCTGAAAACGACGGGGACCAGCTGATTCAGGCGCAGGCCGGCGATCAGCTTACCTTCACCTACGCCGATGTACTGGCCGCCAATGGCACCGGTCCCAACGATCGATCTGACCAAACTAGCGTGGTCGGTGGCACCGACGGCACGGTCGACATCAGTATCGCCAGCCAGCCGGGGGATATCGTCTACATCAAGGTGGTCGACGCCGATATCTCTACCCCGCCCCTGGGTTATATGCCGGCCGCGACGATGATCGATGTCGATGTAACCAGCACCGCGACCAGTCCGCTCACGGTGACGCTGAGTGAGACCGGTGCCGGCAGCGGGGTGTTTGTCGGTTCGCTGGCGACGACTTCGGGGACGGAATCGGGAAAGATGACCACGGCCGAGGAGGACGTGCTGACCGTCACCTACGTGGATGATCTGGGAGTGGCTGGAGAGCCACCGGTCAATCGCACCGATGACAATCAGGTGTTGGACCCGTGGGGAGATGCCGACGACAACGATCAACTGCAGGCGTTCGACGCGGCGCTGACGCTGTTGGAGGTGATCGATCCCAATACGTTGAGTGGCCTGCCGGAACGGGCGGCGAACGTCGATAGCGATCCAGTAGGGACGGGAATCAATCCGTTCGATGCCTCGTTGATTCTGCAGCACCGGGTAGGTATCATCACTTCTTTCCCGGTGCAGGATGCGACCTCGACCAATCATCCACAGCCGAATCCGGCATCGCCCAAGTCGATTCTGAAAGAACGCTTGTTGGCGTTGCAGATGCACGATGCATACGTGTCGGTGTGGGCGGAGGATCGCACGGAGATTCTTTCTGGGGATCTGCTGATTGAGGGGTTAATTGGCCGGGTGGAGATGGGAGAGGAACTGAGCCACTTTCTTTCGGCGACTCGTGCTACAGAGGAGGGGCTACGGGTGGTATTTGCGGGTGCAGAGGCCACCTCAGGTCCGGGTGAACTGCTGCGCGTCTATGGCGTGGGGGCTGTGGATGCACAGCTCACCCGGGCGGATCTGAACGGCGGCGGTATGATCGCACGGATCGGGGAAGAAGAGCGAGTTAACTCGCCGCCACAGACCTTCGCCCTGCATCCGAATCATCCAAATCCGTTCAACCCGGAGACGACGATCCGCTACGACGTGTCGGAAGCGGGTAGGGTGCGTCTGCGCATCTACGACGCGACCGGGCAAGTGGTGCGGGAATGGGTCCGCGATGCCCAGATGGCTGGAAGCTACAGCGTCGTCTGGGATGGTCGAAATGCTAAGGGTGATCGCGTCGCCAATAGCGTCTATCTCTACGAGTTGCGAGTGGGCAACTCCCGCGCCATTCGCAAGATGCTATTGATGAAATAGGCAGTGGGCACCGCGGCTGAGAGAACGGGCCAGGGGTTGTCTCAGCCGCGGTCGGTGGTGCAGAGGAATACCAGGCCGGCATCGTGCTGAAAGTTCAGATGGAGCCGGTCCCAGAGGAACCGCAGTATTACAGCGCATTCGCCGTCGAGCTGCGTAGTGCGGCAGTGCTTCTGCCGAATTCCGAAGGGATTTCTATTCATCACGTGGAGGAGGTCGACTATGCTTGGCAGGCAAATGTTGCAACGTGCGCTGGCGATGATCGTTCTTCTGGGGGGGATTCCGGCGACAGCTCAGGCGCCGGGGATTATCACGACGGTGGCGGGTACGGGTACGCAGGGTTATTCAGGAAATGGCGGGCCGGCGGTGCAGGCGCAAATATCTACGAATATAGACGTGGCTGTGGA
>CAYFEZ010000117.1:0-4522 GCA_964342215.1 uncultured Dehalococcoidales bacterium
ACCGTCAATGCCACTGCTAATTTTGCATTGTAGAACTAGACTTTTCCTGGCCTTCGTTCAACAGGGGCCTATACTGGGTGGCGCTAGGACTTAAACTCTCGTTCACACCGTTGCAGGAACAGTCAATGATTCTCACATTGTTCCCCACCTTACTCTCAGTATTAAAAATATTGGATACGTCCATTTTTTTAAAATGTCAAGTATAATTAATTTTTTAAAGCAAAGTTTTTAATGTGCGACTCAAAGTTACATTACTACCAAAAATAATATGCTTTCCTAGTGAAATTAAATTATAATTGAACACAAATTTACTTAATTGTTTGACTTTTAAATTTGGCCATATTTTTTCATTATAAGATTCGAATATTGGATCTCCACAGATATGAATAACATTTACACCTTTTTCAAGAGCTTCAAAAACTGCCGCAGTCACACCAAAAAATATTGAAGTATTTTTTGATGTCGAAAAATCTGAAAGACGATTCTTATAAATTTCCATAATCATTTCTAATTCTTTTTTTAAGTTTAGATGTTTGTTTGAGTTCAACATTGTGGAGTGATTCTTAACATCAAATCTAGGAAAACTATTTGGAGGTGATTGCATCAGTAATTTTTCAAACTCATTTATAAATATGCTACGATTGTGTATGGCTATTGGAATAAAAATTTTTTTTGATAACGAACTATCTTTTTTTGAACGAAAACGTAAAGATTCAATTAAAATTAATTTATTTTCTGGCCAATTTAGCTTTGATTTAAATATTTCTACTTGAGATTCTCCATGAACTAGCAGTAAATCTGGTGCTCCTGATCTATAAACAAATTCACATGGAAGTGGTGTCAATAAAGAACTGTTATAACCTATGGTTTTAATTTTTTTATTAATCTTTTTTGCTTCTAGAAAAACATTATTTTGTGAAGGTTGTGCCTCATAAGGTATTAAAATAACCTTATAATTGTTTTTTTTTAATTCTTTTTTTACTATCGTCGATATCAATTTTGCAAAATATGAATGATAAGAAAGATAGTGAAATATTTTTCTTGGTGTGAACCTGCAATCAACAATTATTGATGCTAATATTTTTATTAGAGAAAAAAAATTGTATTTAAAAGCCCCTTTTTCATTTTTTATTATTGTAATATTATTATTTAAATTTGATGGTATATAACCATCCATCGATATCAACATCCAATGGGAATTTGGTAAATCTTTCGAGTTTTCATTAAAATATCTATCATTAAAAGAACCATCGGTTTGAAAATTTTCTTTGAAAGAATATGAAAGAATTATAATGTCATAGTTATCCGAGGTACTACTGTTTTTGAATTCAATGTACTTGGCGTGTGAGGCTATAGCTAAAACATTCTTAAGAAATATGATGCAAAATTTTGGTACAAAAACCCAACCTTTGAGCTTGTATTTTAATTTTGCATATCCAAGAGATTCTGTCCATGACGCACAATAACAAAAACCACTCAAAGAAGAATCTATGTTAGAAGATTCTATGCTTTTGAAAAAACTTTTCACATAATTAATCAGTTCAATTTGTTTCTCTCCTATGCTCATAAATAAACTACTAATTGTTTCTTAATTATTAATATTAAAACTATGATTGGACCTGTAAACAAAGGTTTTTTTGAATCAATAAACTTTTTATCTATTTAATTAAAAAGCAACCTCCGAAAGGAGATTCGTAAAAAAAATTTACTTTTTTATCTTTTAAATACTCAAATGCTTTATTTGCCCCTGGCAATTCTGACATATTGTAGCTCTCGCAAACAATTACACCACCGTCTATTAACCTATGGAAAAAAAATTTTAGGGAATCATAGGTGGGCTGATACAAATCAACATCGATGTGTACAAATTGAAATTTTTTATTTTCTACTTCAGAAAATCTCTGGGGTATCCAACCTTTATAAAACTTCAAAAAATTAAATTCTCCTAAAATTCCACGTACAAATTTTTCATCGCTTGAAAAATGTTCCTTTTGTCTTCTTATTTCTTCTTTAGATAAATTTCTTAATAAATTATTATCCTCATTTTGTAACTGAGAATAACCTCCTTCAAAACTGTCAAATATGTGAAAATTTATCTTCTGCTCACTATTTTGAATTAACTTTGACAATGCCCAGGTGGAGTGACCATTCCAACAACCACATTCAACGAAATCATATTGTAGTTTTTTTTTTAGAACATATTCTGCCATTTGAAACAAGGAATAATATCTCAATTTTTTTGAAAAATTATCACTCCATTCTCCTTTTGCTTTTTTTAAACCCTCCCAATATAATTTCATTAACCTATTATCCTCATTTTTATAGAAAGGAATAAAAAAATTTTTTGCAACCAATTCCTGACGCTTCAAATTGAAAATAGATATGTTAAACATTCTTAACATATTTTTTATATTTTGCTTAAAAAAAGTAAATATTTTAGACATTTAAATGTAAAAAAAAATATAGCAAATTGTTAATTGAAATTCTTCTTTTTTCTAAAAATTTATTACGAAGAAGTTTGTTTATTAAAAAAAATTTGAATTAATCATGCAAATCCATCATTGTTGGTTTGGATATACGATATTTTTGATCAAATTCTTTACCCAATTTATTAAACATAACATCTCCCTCTGGATTAGACTTTTCAGCAATTCTAATATCGTCCCATCTATCTTCGGGAAATTTTACATAAAAACTAAAAACTCTTGCTATTTCTGAAATTTCTGACTGAGAAATTGTAGGCATTTTTAACATGCTGCGAGAAGTGTTGGCTATTGAGGCTATTTCGTCATCTCTAAGATATCCTTTTTTTATAGCCAGTTCCCTCAATGGTGTGCCATGGAACGGAACAAAAATAAAAGCCCCCGTCGCATCTATTTCTTTTGGAAGCTTTCTAACAAACTTTATCGTGTCAAAAATTAAGTCTCGGGTTTCATCAGGCATGCCAATAATACTATTTGCACATGAACTATATTTTTTGTCAGCAACCATTTCAAATACTCTTATTTGAAGTTCATCAGATACATTTCTCTTCAAATAATTTTTTCTATATTCGTAATTACCGTGCTCTATGCCAATATTCATTCTAAGCATATTCATTTCTTCCAAGCCAGCAGCTCTTTGTTCTGTAATAGTCTCCGCACGGGTGTTCATCCAAAAAGGAATTTTATAATCTAAGTACATTTCTTTAAACTCGTCAAACTCTCGGTGAGACATAGCTAGAAAAGTATCAACAACAAAATAAATTAATTCTGGATTATATTTTTTAACCAAAAAATCCAATTCTTCTCTGATTCTTTTTATAGTTTTTTTTCTATGAAAAATTTTATTTGCCTCTTCCTTATAAACAATATTATTTGATGGTGAATTACAAAAACTACAAGTGTATGGGCATCCTCTTTGCGTTTCCACTCCAACAGCCCGATAAATTTTTCCCTGCATAGGTCTGTAAATACTTCCGGAATCAAATAAATCCCAATCTGGAATAGGTATAGTATTGATATCAATTGCAGATCTTATTTTATTTCTATAAATCTGACCGTTGCTCTTAATCGTAAAGTTTAGAATATTATCAATTCGATCTCCGTTAATAAGTTTTTTACACATCTCAACAATTGCAGCTTCACCCTCACCTCTACAAACATAATCAACATTTTTATTTTTTATAACCTTTTCGGAAGCATAGGTAGCAAATACTCCTCCGAACAACGTTTTGTATTTCCTATCTTTATTTGGAACGCTATTCAGAAGTTCTATTGCTAAATTATATGTGCTTTCTAAAACCGAAACCAAAATTAAGTCAGGCCTAAATTCTTGAACTTTTTTTATAAAATCTTTTTTAATTCCGATTTTTGGATTACCCGCCTTTTCAAACCATTCAGCATTATCGTAAAAATGAACCCTTTTACTTTTTAAACTTTCATCGTTTGTATTTCTGCCCAAATTAATAGCATCTATATCTTGATAATGTGTGCAGTCAAAAAGCCCCAGCGTATAGCCTTCTTGCTTAAAAAGGGCGGTAAAAATACCAATTGATTGTGGCATTAATGCACTCATATGCAGATTGGGATAAAATAATAAAATCCTAAAATCTTCTGGTTTTCTTGCTGTAAATGGAGATCTTATCATAACCAATTTCAAATTATTTGAATCACATCCATTCTCATTTCTATTTCTTTCCACCAATCATCTTGCGTTATAATACTAGATTTTTAATTCTAATTAAATCAAGTGTTATTCGCCTCCTGAAACAGTGATGGTTTGACCGGTCATGTAAGAATTGCTATCTGTTATAAGATTCATTATGTAAACTGATATTTCTCTAGGCTCAGCCATTCTATTTATTGGAATGAGTTTAAGTCTTTTTTTTATCTTTGATTTTCTTTTCATTTTATTGTGCATTTTTGTATTAGTTACGCCTATACGTAGATTATTAATAAATACGTTCTTTTTTGCCCAATTTTTATAACTATTTGGAATAAATTCTAAACAATGTTTCGACAGTGAATAATTATATGAATTA
>CAYFEZ010000118.1:0-4521 GCA_964342215.1 uncultured Dehalococcoidales bacterium
GGCAAGGACCATCTGAACAACGTGGAGCAGGTGTTTGTGAACGGGGCTCAGGCGGGTCACTGGACTCTGAGGGTCACGGGCTTCGACGTTCAGTCGGGTTTCCAGGACTTCTCTGTGGTCGGCTTCCCGTACCCTGACCTTGCGGACCTGGTGGTTTACTCTGACGACAAGGTCGGTATCCCAGGACTCAACGAGGACCTGACCTTCACATTCACGACCGACAACATCGGCCCGATCACTTCCACCGTGGACTTCGAGTACGAGGTCTCGCTGTCGCTGGACTTCACCATCGACGGCTCTGACGTTCAACTGACCGACACGGCCCAGGCCTCTCTCGGCCCGTTGGCCTCCGGAGCCTCGGTTGACCACACATCGACGGTGCAGATCACCCAGGCCAACCTGGACGCCCTTCTGGGCGCGGGCTCGACCATAGACGACCTTCTGAACACCGACGCCTTCCTGCTGGTGCAGGTGGACTCGGACGAGGAGGTCCTTGAGCACAACGAGACCAACACCACCTTCGTCCAGGCCGCGCGTCTGGTGGACGTGGTGCTGGTTCTGGACAAGTCAGGCTCCATGTCTGGCACGGTCACCGTGTCCAACGGCACAGAGACAAAGCTTGAGGTTCTCCAGGCCTCTGCCAACATGTTCCTGGACCTTATGAGGGCTGGCTCAGGCGACGAACTTGCTGAGATCAGCTTCGAAAGTTCGGCCACCACAGACCACGCCCTTCAGGACTACGACAACGCGGCCCGTGGCACGGTCCAGGGCATAGTCAACGGCCTTAGCGACGGCGGCGGCACCGACATCCGGGAGGCGCTGCAGGACGCCGTGGACCTTCTGCCCGCGGCCAACGACAACCGAAAGGTCATCATCTTCTTCTCTGACGGCGAGGCCACAGTTGGAGGAGACCCCTCAGAGCAGGCCTTCCTGGACCAGTTCGACGCCAAGGACGTCCACGTCTACTCCGTGGGTCTTGGCACCGAGGGCGGAACAGGCTACGAGGGACTGGACACAGAGCTGCTCCAGCTTCTGTCCACCAACGCAGAGTCCGGCTTCTTCCATGTGACCACCTCTGCCCTGGACCTGGACAAGTTCTTCGTGAACGCAGTGGCAGGGGCCATCGAGTCTGACGTCATCGTTGACCCGGTGGACACCATTGCTCCGGGTGACACCCACACGGTGGACGTAAACGCGGGCCTCCAGGACTACCTGGTGACCTTCATCCTGACATGGGACGATCCCGGAGAGAACCTGAACCTGTCGGTGAAGACCCCGGCGGGCCAGATAGTGGACTCGTCCAACCACGCGACCTTCGGAGACCGCGTGAGCTACGAGTCGGCGTCTGCCTACAAGCTGATGACGCTGCGCATGCCCATAGCCTCGGCCAGCAACGATCAGTCCAACTCGGCTCCCTTCGAGATGATAATAGACAACCCCGGAGGGACTGCGGTCAACTACTCTGCGTCTGCGGTCACAGATTCGACCGTTGACGCAGAGGTGACCATCGCAGACCCAGGCACATCCTCCGGGCTGTTCGAGCCTGGGGATTCGGTGGACTTCACCTTCCTGCTCTCGCAGTTGGGCGGAGATGCCGTGAACAACGGAGTGGTCAGCGTGACCCCCAACGTCCCGATGGTGGACGTTGCCAACCTCCTGTCCTCGGGCATCGTGACCTCGGTGGACCTGGCGGCCATACCCACGGAGATCAACGGTGACGAGCTTAACCTCCAGGAGCGCATGGTTCTGGCCCTTCAGAACATCCTGGGCTCAAGCCCGCTCAGTCGCACGGACCTGGAGGACATAGAGCTTCCGGAGACCGGGACCGACGGGACGTATCAGGGCTCGTACGAAGAGACGTCCACAAGAGGGACCTACGGGTTCACCCTCCACGCGGACGCCCTGGCCGAAGAGTGCCAGCCCGTCCAGCGCGAGAGCGTGCAGTCTGTCACAGTCGGCTCAGAGGTTGACCCTACAGACTCGATAGTCGTGGTCACAGACCCAGGCGACGGGACCCACATCGTCACGGTCACGCCGTACGACGACTCGGGCAACTTCATAGGCCCGGGCTACTCGACCGACGTGAGCATACAGACCACCGGCATTCTGGTTCCCGCCTCTGGCGTGGATGACGGCCTCAATGGCTCCTACACCCAGGTGTTCAGGCCAGCGGTCGTTGGCGTCACCGGAGTCGAGGTTGTGACGGTCACAGTGTTGGGCGTGAGCCTTGCGCCTGTGCCCGTGGACGTCGGCTCTCCCACCCCGGACATAGTACTGCCCGGAGGCGGAGGCAACGACTCAGGGACCACAGTGACCATCGGCGGAGGGGCCGGCATAGACCTTTCAGGCGTCATCGGCGTAACGCTGGTGGGCGGCGGAGGCGACATTAGCGTCAACCTGGGCGGCTTCGGCTACAACGCCACAGACAACGTGGTCACAGGCAGCGTTCCTGCTGGCCTGGCCCCTGGGAACTACAACGTGGTCCTGCGGACAGGCAAGGGCAAGGGCGCTCGCTCAGAGGTGTTCTTCAAGGTCACAGGCAAGGGACAGGACTTCCCTGACAAGGTCTCTGAGGCCAGCCTGGACCTGTCGAAGGTCCTCAACGCCTCCTCCAGCAAGGACCGCCTGGACTCCCTGGACCGTCTGGTCAAGGTTATAAGAGAGCTTCCCACAGGGCCCAACCTGTCCAAGGCTGAAAAGGACGCGGCCATAAAGAACGCCGCCCAACTGGCCCTGTCCGGAAAGAAGATCATACTGGCGTCCGACGTAAAGCCCATCGCTTTGGCCCTCAACGGCTCAAAGGTGGACGCTCGGTTCGTCAACACAGACCCGGTCCTTACGCCCAAGGGCGACGCCGTGAAGGTCCGGGCGGGCAACGACGTGGAGGTCATATACGGAAAGGTGGACGTTGTGGGCGCGACCAAGGCCGTGTTCACCAGGGGCCCAGACGCTGCGGACCTGGGACGCCGGGGCAAAGTCCACACCACCGTGGACATCACCACCACGGCCGGGTTCAAAGCATCTGAGGGCATCCGGGTGAAGATCCCCTACCAGGACGGGGACTTCAAGGACGAGAAGGGCCTGAGGGTCTTCCACCAGGAGAACGGGGCGTGGGTGGACCGCACAGAGAGCGTGGACACCGAGAACAACCTGGCGATAGCCAAGGTCACCAGCCTGTCTCCGTTCACCATCGTCTCAGGCGGCGGGGACATCAGCCAGCCGTCCAAGACGATCATCCGCCCTGTGGCGCCATCCTCAGTGGTCAAAGGCTCGACTTTTGAGGTGCAGGTAGTCGCGGGCGTCGCGTCCAACCTGGGCGGCGCCCAGTTCGCCCTCAAGTACGACCCTGCGGTGGTCAGCGTGGTCTCGGCAGAGACCACAGACAACCTCAAGGACTGCCTGGGCGTTCACAACGACGACGGCAAGGGCCGCCTGAGCCTCGCTCTGGCCTGCGCCAGCGGACACTCAGCGTCTCCCCTGGCCCTTTGGGATGTGACCCTCAGGACCGGATCCGAGATCGCCGTTGACAGCTTCTTCCTGACCATTGACGAGGTGATGCTGGGCTCTGGCGACGCGCCTCCAGAGGCGATCCCCGGAGCGGGCGAGCAGGTCACCGTGGCCATCGTGGACGGGGTGTGCGGCGACTCCAACGGAGACGGAGAGGTCAACATCCTGGACGTGATCATCGACCTTCAGCTGTCCGGAGGCGGAACGCCCACAGACTCCCAGCGCATCCTTGCGGACCTGAACCGCGACGGCAAAGTCAACGTTCTGGACGCAGTGATCGCCCTGCAGCACATCGTGGGCCTGGCTCCCATCAACGGCTGCGGAGTAACCGACACACAGTCCATCGGAACGCTGACGACTGCTAAGTAGCATCCGGCTGAAAGCCCAATAGCAACGGCCCACCCGTCCTGAACGGGTGGGCCGTTTTCGTTGACGTGATCTCCGAATGCCAAAGAATCTGTGCCGCCTTCGCTGGAATCGCGGTAGAATGTCACTCACCATATTCAAAGGATGGCACTGTCAATGGCTAACCAACAAACCATCAACGCAAGTCTGAGTTCTCATCTGTCCGGGGCTGACGTCTCGCCTGCCCTCAGAGAATTGTTACACAATCGCAATGTCGAAGAATCGCTGAAAACAGTCTCGATTGCCGCGTCCGGCGGCGATGAGTCCCTGCGGCCCAGCCAACTTGCCCTGATTGTGAGATACCTCCTGGAGAACGAATCTGACACGAGTGCTCGAGACAAAAAGCTGACTTTGGAAGAACTGACGCTATGCTGTGGAATGGCGGCCAGCATCGTGTCGTCACCGGACTCCGCCTTCGGAGTGAAGGTCTCGGACAGCGCTTGGTCGATGGCTCACCGTATCGCTTACCAGCAGTTTCCAGATCAGGAAGAATCGTCTTACGTGCCTCGATCGCTGGCGATATATCGGCAGATAGCGCCAACGCTGGTTGAGGAAGGCGGTTTCGACCTCGAGCGAAGTTATCACGAAGCGTACGGACTCACTATCGAC
>CAYFEZ010000119.1:0-4503 GCA_964342215.1 uncultured Dehalococcoidales bacterium
CGGAGCAAATACGAGTTGGAGAAGGCTATTATCGATGCCAGTCAAGCCCTAAACACAGAGCATGCCATGGTTGAAAACAAAATTGGCGAGCTGGAAGCTAGCGTCCAGAAATTACCCCAGCTTAAAAATAAATTGCAACAGGTACAGACTGAATTACGCCGATTGGCGGAGGAAGAAGAAGCACTATATCAGAAAAGACAAACTAACCAGGAACTACGAACTCATGTCTACGCCTTGGAATCCAGTAAAGCTCGGCTGGAACAAGAGATAACTGAGACAGAGGAAAAGATCAACCTCCTGCTAACCGAGTATGGAGCTAAATGTCCGCTATGTGAGACGGAGTTGGGTTTAGATAGCCTAAGGCTCATTGAGGCAAAATACACCGCTGATAAGCAAGGTAAATCCGACTCTCTGAAGTCAACTCAAGGCGAGCTGGCTAACAAGAAAATAGAGCTAGACTCACTGGAGGGTGAAACATACCAGCTAGAAGTAAAGCTGAACCAAGATAAGACTTCAGCACAGAGTAAGGCTGACAAAATTAAGGGAGAGATTGCTGAATCTGAAGAGGCGGACAAACAGTTAGCTGCGGAAAGAAGAAGACTCCCTGAAATCGAAGAGCTCTTAGCCAAGAAAGATTTTTCTACCAGGGAGCAAGAGGCTCTACACCAACTTGAAGGCGAATTGGCTAAGGTTGACTATGACCCACGGCAGCACGAACAGGAGAAAATCCGCCTGACTAGTCTTGAGCAATATGAAAACCCCAAGCGAAAGCTAGAAGAAGCCGATAGACTTATCTATCAAGAAAAGGAGAATGCTTCCAGAGCCGACCAAGCTGCTCAAGAATTGCGCCACAGCCTGGAGATTGATAATCGAAGAAAACAGGAGTTAATCATAGAACTCAGCTCACTCCCTCAGTTAGACAGGTTAGCCAGTGATTTGTCCCTGGCTGAAGCTGAGCACCGGATGCAGGGCACACAGCAAAAACAAGCCCAGGAAATAGTGGGCAGCGTCAAAGGGAAGCTACAACGCTGTGCTGAACTGGAGATAGGAAGGAAGGAAAAGGAAAAGCTATTGGGTCAAGCCGTAAAGGAGGAGAAAATTTATAGGGATTTGGCTCAAGCATTCGGTAAAAAGGGAATTCAAGCATTGCTCATCGAAATTTACCTTCCCGAAATTGAAGATGAAGCTAATAAATTGCTGGGACGCATGACTGATAATAGGATGCATGTGAAAATTGAGACACAAAGGGAAACAAAAAAGGGAGAAGTCAAGGAGACCTTGGATATTAATATCTCTGACGAGTTAGGAACGCGGAATTATGAAATGTTCAGTGGTGGTGAAGCCTTCCGCATCAATTTTGCCATACGTATTGCCCTATCAAAGCTATTAGCCAGACGAGCCGGGGCACCACTACCAACCTTGGTCATTGACGAAGGTTTTGGCACTCAGGACAATACCGGCCTAGAAAAACTTAAGGAGGCAATAAATTCTATTCAAGACGACTTTGATAAGATATTAGTTATTACTCATATTGAAGAGCTTAAAGATGTATTTCCCAACCGCATTAATGTTACTAAGACTGCGGAAGGTTCCACATTATCAATAAGTTAGCAATTTATAGATTGAGGTTAACCGCAATTCCTTGCATTGCCTCTAGTCCCAATTTGATAAATTCGTCAAGTTCAAGTCCGATTTCACTACATTGGGAGATTTGCTCCCTATTTACTCCGGCGGCAAAGTTCTTTTCCTTGAATCGTTTCCACATCGACCTAGCATCAACACCAGCTAATTTTTTATCTGGGCGAACCAAGGCAGCCGCAATAATTAAACCGGTTAGTGGGTCAGAGCAGAATAGAGCTTTGTCGAGTTTTGTCTCCAACGGAATGCCGTGCGTCTTATTATGGCATAGAATGGCATGAGCCATAGCCTTGCTAGCCCCCAACGCCGTGGCTATATCAGCCCCCAGCTTACTATGCGTATTCATGTCTCCTCCGCTAAGCTCTATATCTACATCATGCAGGAGTCCGGTAAATCCCCATTCATCCTCATCCTCACCGAAGCGTCTGGCCATAGCCCGCATAATAGCCTCCGTAGCCAACATGTGCTTTACTTTATCATCATTCTCCACATTTTCCTTAACTGAACCAAGTGCCTCTTTCCGATTCATTTTTCTCTCCCTTATCACTGGTTGGTTCTAGTAGTAAGATTAGTGTTAGACCTATTGTACTCATAATACTATAAACTGAGTAATCTAGCCAAAGTAGCCGGAACTATAACACAACCTTGATAATTTTTTGACTGCGTATGATTGAGTAGCTTATTCCACCCCTAATCGAGGGCAGCTGGAATTTGTTTTGGGGATAGGGGTGTGGCTATAGTTTTTCTTGATGCCGGCTTGGTTTTAGTTTTAGGCTTGGTTGGTATGGGTGTGGTGGTAGGTTTGGGGATAGGTTCGCTAAACAGTTTCTCTAGTTCTTTTCCTTCCAAGGTCTCTTTAATGATAAGTCTTTCAGTAATATGTCTTAATCTTGGCTCATTTTCGGTTAGAATATGTTTAGCCGCCTCATAAGCGTTCCGGATAATATTATGGACCTCCTCATCAATCTGCTGAGCTACCTGTTCGCCATAGTTCCTTTGTTCAGAGATTTCACGACCGAGGAAAACGAGTTCTTCTTTCTGACCGAAGGTTCGTGGCCCCAGTTTTTCGCTCATTCCCCACTCAGTTACCATTTTACGGGCAAGCTTGGTAGCTCGTTCAATATCATCCTGGCTTCCGGTTGTCATCTCACTATAGGTTAATTCCTCGGCAGTATGACCAGCTAGTAAAGTGGCGAGTATATCATTGAATTGGGAGCGTGTCAGCAGGTATCGGTCTTCGGTAGGCAGTTGCCGGGTGTGACCGAGCGACATTCCCCGAGCCACTATAGAGATTTTGTGTACTGGGTCAGCATTAGGTAGCATTCTGGCAACAAGGGCATGCCCTGCCTCGTGATAGGCGGTAATTTCCTTCTCCTTAGGGCTTATTCTGCGGCTTTTTCTTTCTGGTCCGGCTATTACCCGGTCGATTGACTCCTCAAGCTCTCGTGTCCCGATGGCTTTCTTGCCCCGTCTGGCTGCCATAATGGCGGCTTCATTAATTAGGCTAGCTAAGTCAGCACCACTAAAACCAGCCGTCGACCTAGCTACCGATTCCAAATTGACTTTTTTCTCCAAGGGTTTACCATTAGAGTGAACCTTAAGGATTGCCTTTCGTCCGATAATGTCGGGTCGGTCTAATATTACCCGTCGGTCAAAACGACCGGGCCGAAGTAAAGCTGGGTCCAGAATATCAGGTCGGTTAGTAGCAGCCAGAATAATTACACTAGTATTGGTGTCAAAGCCATCCATCTCGGTTAGAATCTGGTTAAGCGTTTGCTCTCTTTCATCATGGCTACCACCAAGCCCGGCACCACGGTGGCGACCGACCGCATCAATCTCATCGATGAAGATGATACAGGGAGTGTTGCGTTTAGCTTGATCAAAGAGGTCACGTACTCTGGAGGCGCCGACACCGACAAACATCTCTACAAATTCACTGCCACTTATTGAAAAGAAGGGTACTCCAGCTTCACCAGCTATTGCCCGAGCCAGTAGAGTTTTTCCGGTACCGGGCGGACCTACCAGTAATACGCCCTTGGGGATGCGTGCCCCGAGACTTTGGAATTTCTCCCGTGATTTGAGAAAATCTACTACTTCATGCAGCTCTTGCTTGGCTTCATCTACTCCAGCTACATCACCAAAGGTTACCGTAGGGGTATTGGCGGGGAACAAGCGGGCCCGGCTACGGCCAAAACTCATCGCCTGGGAATTAGCCCCCTGCGCCCGGCGAAACAAGTAGAACAATAAACCGACTATTAGTATGAGGGGTAGGAAGCTAAGTAGCAAACTGCCCCAGTCAAAACCTGAAGGTTCCAATTTAATGAGCTCACGGGGAAACCCGTACTCTTGAAGCTCAACTATGGTCATAGGACCTACAATGGCCTCTACCTTAACGCCCTCAATAGTAGTAATAAATAGCGTACCATCACCATAATCATATATGATTTCCTGTAGTTCCCCATTATTTGCCATGGTTAAAGCCTCATTTGGGCTGATTACGTCAGGTTTTTGTGCTCCGCGGAAAAAGAAAATGAAGAAAGCTAGGGCAGCAATTAAAACCACTATATAAATTATGCCGTTACGTTTCCAATTTGGCTTCATTACTTTACCTTAAACAATAATCATTGGTAGTTTGCTTATATTATACCAAAAGTAGTAATAAAGGTGAACGGATTACAAGCTGGCTGGAATAATCTGGAGGGAACTAATCTCTATAGTTAGGACGGGTATCAAATGTCTCCGGGACCATTCCTGCTTTTCCGGCTATGTAATCTAGTTGTTTTTCCGTGGTCCTGTAGCTACCACAGGCATTACACTTTTCCTTTAGGTCGGCATACTCCATATTTACCCTATCTTGAATCTTTG
>CAYFEZ010000120.1:0-4479 GCA_964342215.1 uncultured Dehalococcoidales bacterium
CTTGTTAAACAGGTATTTTGGGTAATGGCTTCAGTGGCTGTTTGTTTATTACCACCGCACAATATCCAGCGGTCACTGTGCCCTTGGTTATGCACCACGTCTTCCTAAACCAGTTCTATTTCCCAGGTTGTTCGACATGTTTAAGCTCTAATGATTAGGCCTTATAGACCTTGCATAGCCCCATGTGTGGCCATCCTCCGCATATTGGGTCACAATGGTCCGGGTCATCACTGATAATAACGTTTATGTTTGACTTCCATACACCATAGAGGCTCGGTTCTTCAGCACCGTCCTCAGGAAACCACCAGCTATGCTCGGCATGGACTACACGGGGATCAATTCCATCAAAGAGTTCGGCTCTAAACCTAACTTTACCCAGATATGACTCTACGTATACCCACTCCTTATCCCCTATTCCTAATTTGCTGGCGGTATCCGGATGAATTTGCAGTATCGGGTCCGGGTGCATCTTACGCATCGATTTAATCTGCCTGAATTCTGAGTGGTAGAAGTACTTGACCCTTCCTCCTGTCGTCAAAATAAGTGGGTATTCCTTCGCTAGTTCTGGCGCACTAATCGGGGTCTCAGGTGCTTCTTCATAATTCGGCAGTGGGTCATATCCCAACTTCTCGAATATGGTTGAGTACAATTCAACCTTCTTTGTAGGTGTAGCAAAACCATGCTTCTCATACTTCTTGAACTCCGGTGGGCCCATAATCCCTCCAGCCTCAGCAAGCTCCTTAAGGGTACGGCCTATAGGCTTAAACCTGTAGTCATAGCACTCCTCCATCGTCGACCATGGCCAGTACTCTTGTTGCCCTAACATGACCCCAAGCCCACGCCACAACTGGTAATCATCCCTACGCTCGTACTCCGGCTGGACTGACCTCTCGCCGACAAGAACAAAGTTTCTCGTACTAATAATTGGGTTAACAACTACCCTCTCCAACCAGTCTGCCGCGGGAAGAACATAGTCTGCTAGCATTGCCGTCGGTGTCATAAAGTAGTCCATAACGACAAGTGTGTCTAAAGCCTTCAGCGCATTATATACGTTTATGGTGTTGGTGGCGGCTAACATCGGGTTGCTACCCTGGAGGATTAGTGCTTTAACCGGGTATGGTTTACCGGTAAGGATAGTCTGCCATACTGAAGGTTCATGGGCAGCACAAGAGTAGTTTACCGGAGGATGGTCTGCATAGGGAACATCTTTGCTAGCTTCACGTAACATTTGGTATCCAGGCCATGTGTATAAGCGGAACCGGTCTGCACTTATCTGCTTCTGCCTTTGCTCAGAAGATAGCTTTTCCTGAACCTCCATCACGTTATCAGATACAACTTTGCAAACGTCGCCAGTAATGCCAAAGTTCTCGCCGCCTTCTACATCAACATTACCGGTTATGGCACGCAAAATGCATTCAGTACGGATAGCCTGAGTCGAGTTTTTACCTATTTGATCCAACTTTACGCCATATTGAATAATCGCGGGCTTGGTAGTGGCGTACATTCTGGCTGCCTCTATAATCTTCTCTGCTGGAACCCAGCAGATTTCAGCCACCTTTTCCGGGGGATATTCCTGAACCCGCTCTTTCAATTTATCAAAGCCATATGTCCATTTTTCAACAAACTTTTTATCATATAAATCTTCATTTATAATTACGTTCAGAAAGGCCAACCCTAAAGCCCCGTCAGTTTGCGGCCGTATTTGAAGCCATATATCGGCCGCTTCAGCAGGGGCTGTCCGCCTCGGGTCAACGGTTATAATCTTGGTTCCTTGCTTTTTAAGCGCAAGAATTCCCTTCCAGGCAAGTGGGAAAGCTTCTGCAGGATTACATCCCCACATAATCGTGCATTTAGTTGCATTTTTTGGGCTAGTATGTGAGCCGCCCAGAGCAAAGGCTCCGTAAGTGGCTGTGTGAATCGACCACGTGTTGCAATGGCAAATCTGACCGGGGGTGTACATATTAGGAGTACCGAAAAGATGTTGGAATCTGGTTAAAGCCCAATAATCTGTCCTGTAGGTGCCTCTGCCTGTCGCCAGAGCTTCAGCACCATACTCTTCCTTCATACGGCTCAATTTTTCAGCTATTTCACCCAGTGCCTGCTCCCAGGTAATCCTCTCCCACTTATTCTCTCCCCTCTCACCAGCTCTCTTCATAGGGTAGTTAAGGCGATCAGGGTGATAGTGGAATTCTATACCCGCCGCCCCTTTAAGACATATGCCACCCCGACTTACTACATGACCGGTATTCCCCCTGAGATTAGTTACCCTTCCATCTTCAACTTCCACCGACATCCCACAGTTTCTGTGACAAAACATGCAATTAGCCTTTTTTATTTCCATTTTTAACCTCCATCCCAATATTTTAATTAGACTTTAGTAGATTTTCCTTTACTCATTGATGTGCTGCATCTTCCCATACTTATCCTAGTTCACAAAAACAAGAAAGGGCACCAGCCACCACATCTATTTTACGGTTAATCAGTGCCCTTATTATCCATCTCGGCTTCATCTACCAATACTACAGGGGCTAAGTTTGAAGTATTATTTCAAGTATCTTGCAGATGTGGGACAAAGTGTAATCCTCGTATACAATTTTGTCAATACTACTGCATGAATATAAATATTCTCTAGAGCTAACCTTCGCAACCAGCCACACGTTGACATTAAAGAAGTTTCTGTAGTAGTATCACAGAAATAAGGTTGCAGAATAAATTAAAGAAGGGTTTGCAAATGAACGCCCTTCGTATTTTCGGGCTCAGTATCTTAAGATTCCTGCTTTTTCTGTCTCTCACTGTCTTTGGTTTCATCCTCATGCTGAACCATACCCTCCTCAATCCGGACTTCATCGTCTCTGGTCTGGATAAACTTGAAGTATCTTCGCTGGCCGAAGAAATCATTAGCGTAGGAACCAGTCAAGAAGAATTAACACGAGAATCAAGAACAGGACAGTTAACTGAAGAACAAGAGGAGTTTCCCGAAAAACTCAGGATTACCTTAATTAACACCATTGACAAACTGGAACCTCAGTTAAAAGAACAAGTAAGTGCTACCATTCACTCCATCTATGATTACCTGCTGGGAAAAACCGAAAGTTTGGATCTGGCAGTTACACTAAGTGATACGGTCCTTAGTTCGGACTTTGTTGCCTCCATAGCGGATGAACTTGATATAGCCTCTCTGGCCGGGGGAATTCTCCGTGAGCAGATTGCTGAAGCAATCCCACCCGAGCTGTCGTATCTGACGGTATATGTGAATCCTGCTATCGACAGTGCCGTCATTGACCTAGAGCCATGGCTAAAAGAACAGATAAATATCGCCGCCGATCCCATAACGGATTACCTACTGGGGAACAGTCCGAGTTTGAACGTAGTGGTCTCGCTGGAACCGGTAAGGGACCGCTTAAAAGATTCGCTAAAAGAAGCCTTTCTGGCATCACCACCGCCACAACTCGCCAATTTATCCCCGTCCCAGCTCGAGCAGCACTTTAGTACCTATTTCGCAGAATTTACCAGAGAGATGCTGCCGGACCTTAATATCAATGAAAGTTCACTGGGCACTGCCGTTCCAGCACAGCTAGCCGAAACCTTGGCAGCAGCTGAGAAGGGGCTAGAACAGGCAAAGCAATATGCCGGCTACGTCCGCCTCGGTTATAACTTTTTAGTTGGCTTCATTCTGATGTTAATCCTGGGTATTGTTCTCATATGTCGCCAGGTAGGAAATACTACCCGCAGTATCGGCATAATCTTCCTAACATACGGAATCATCGAGTTCGCGGGTGTCTTTATCATCAGGCACATTGCTAGAACACAGTTTGTATCCCTACCGGATATACCAGTTCAGCTTCAGTCGTTGCTACAACAATTCCTCATTGACTTTTTAGCTCCCCTTCAATGGTTTAGTCTGGGTATTCTTATCACCGGCGCGATTCTCATCGTGGTCTCTTTGTTCTATCGGTCCAGTAAGGCCGACTGAACACAGTGCAGCCAAATAATGAGCACATAAAATATCTGAGAATATTGAACAAGAACCGCCCTACTGATATAATTGAAAGGAAAGCAGCCCCCGAAAACAAATGCAGGAATCGGTTTGAACGTACTTGCTACCACCTTTACCGTATGCATTCCTTCGCCTACACAGGAAATGCCGAAATATTAGTTAGCGCATCAGGAAGGGTAAGATGATGCATATACTATGGGGAGCTTTAACAATTATAGCAGGTCTGTTTTTGCTGATCTGTGGCACAATGAAAAGCGATTTTATTATCTATCGACTTTTTGTCTATCGCTCAAAGTGGTTATTGGGCGATAACGTACACCGTTTCCACCAAATTTCGGGTGTAATTATCATCGTTATTGGGATATTCTTTCTGTTGGGTATATATAATTAGTTCCTTTAGATAGGGCAGTTCTCTGTATGCGATGGCCGATGGATACGAATCGTATCGAGGGCGTTCTGTTATCATGCTTGACAAATATAAG
>CAYFEZ010000121.1:0-4471 GCA_964342215.1 uncultured Dehalococcoidales bacterium
TTATTACTTTCCCCCTATGTGCTTTTGTCATTTCCACCATACTTTGCGAGTTGTTCCGAGGAACGAGAGCCCGCCACCGCATGAGGGGTGATAACTACCTGAAGGCGTTTTGGGGCTTAATTAGAGGTAACAGGCCTCGTTATGGTGGCTATACCGTTCACCTTGCTGTCATCCTCATCACTATTGGGATTGTTGGTTCCTCTATTTACGATGTAGAGAAGGAGGCCACACTTATGCTCGGTGAGTCAATGACTATAAAAAATTTCACCTTCACCTATGAGAACATTGAGTATTATGAAACTGAGAGTAAAGAGGTGGCTGTAGTTACCCTCTCTGTTTATAATAAGGGGAAATTATTAGGCGAATTAGTCCCGGAAAAATATATTTATCGGAGCTATCATCCGGTGACCGAGGTCGCCATCCGTTCTACTTTTACCGAAGACCTGTATGTCATCCCGCTCATACCGATCATCCAAGATGAGTATGGTAACCCCATTGCCTTCGATAAGGACGGTATCCCTACCTTTAAGGTTCTGGTTAATCCTCTGGTTAACTGGATATGGGTTGGGGGAGGAGTTCTTATCCTAGGGGGATTAATTGTTTTTTGGCCCGGCCGTCAGAAGTCACTAGGTATAAACAAAACCAAAACAAGGAGACAATAAATAAAGTGCTGAAAACGATTGGTACTATTCTGCTTGTTGTTTTCCTTTCTGCTTCTCCCGTTAAGGCTGACTCCGTAACTGTGAATGACATATCCGAACAGCTCATCTGCCAGTGCGGCTGCACCTTAGTACTGAATAGCTGCACTCATGCCGAGTGCGGTGTGATGGTACCGATGACTATTTTGATAAATGAAAAGTTGGCTCAAGGTCAATCAGGGGCACAGATTGTCCAATATTTTGTTGGCCAGTATGGGGAACAGGTGTTGGTGTCACTTCCCAAAGGGGGCTTTAACCTAGTAGCTTGGGTCTTACCATTCGCTGGTTTGTTACTAGGGAGTGGGGTGGTCTATGGGGCATTGAGAAAATGGGTGTGCCGAGGGAGGCATTCCCATGTCTATACTACGGATGATACTGATGAGATAGATGAAGAGTACCGGAATCAGTTTGAAGAAGAGATTAAAGAGTTTGAGGAGAGAGGTTTCAGATGACTATTTTTATTGCCCTAGTGTTAACCGTGCTAACTTTTGCCTTCATCACGTACCCATTTTTTAGGCGAGGTTCCCGTTCCGTTGATTCAGTTGAAGACGAGAGATTACTAGAATTATACTCCAAGCGGGACACCACTTATTCCATGCTTAAGGAGCTGGAGTTTGACTTCCAGTCAGGCATACTGACTGAGGAGGACTACCGCGACTTGGCGGCGAAGTACAAGAGAAAAGCGGTTTTACTCCTAAAAGATATTGATGGTTTGGCAAAGGGTGCTGAGGTGGAGAGATAAATTGAAAAGCAGGTTCTGGATCTGTGCTAGAGTAAAGGGCGGGTCTTTCTTCAATAGCGGCGAGCTGAGAGGAAGGCACAGTTAGTCGAACTAATGCAAAGGCCAAAAGAGGAGGGGTTTAACAGATAATGGAGAGTCCCAGTACTACTCCCCCAGTTTGGGCAGTCGAGGTACAGGAGCTTGCTAAATTCTTCGGCAATCACATTGCCTTAGGAGGGATAGACCTTGAGGTGCAGGCGGGAGAGTCTGTGGTTATCTTTGGCCCTAACGGTGCTGGGAAGACTACCTTAATCAAGGTACTGGCTACCATTATGAAGCCCTTCTCTGGGAGAGTTATGATTGATGGTTTGAATCTCAGCAACAATGCTGAGGAGGTACGGCGTCGAATTGGTTTAGTCACCCACCAGACTTTTCTGTATAGCAATCTTACTGCCTACGAAAACTTGGAATTCTATAGTCGTATGTATGATGTGCCCCGACGGAAAGAGCGGATTCACGAGGCGGTAGCCATGGTAGGGATGACTGCTCGTCTCCGTGATCGCGTAGGTACTCTTTCCCGGGGTATGCAGCAAAGGCTATCCATTGCTCGTTCCATACTACATAATCCAGCCATAATGCTGTTGGACGAGCCAGAAACGGGGTTAGACCAGCAGGCGGTCGCTATGCTCTGGGAGACATTGCGAGCAGAAGGCGAAGAAAGGCGCACCGTTATCCTTACCACCCATAACCTAGAGCGGGGGCTCGAATTGGGTGACCGTCTGCTGATTTTAGATAAGGGAGTGGTTGTTTTTCAACAATCAAAACAGACCTTAGACCTGGCAGATTTGAGAGAGGCTTACCGGCAGTGTACGGGAGCGATTATTTGAGATTTTGGCATAAGACCGTAGCTATTACTAGGAAGGATGTGATCTCTGAGATGCGAGCCAAAGAGATTATCTTTTCGGTACTGGTTTTTGCTATTATTGTGATGGTGATCTTCAATGTTACCTTTGGGGTCGGCCAGGAAACGATGCGGATGGTAGCTCCGGGTATCCTCTGGGTAACTTTTACCTTTGCTGGGGTGTTGAGTCTTAACCGTGCCTTTGTCGCGGAGAAGGAGGAGGGTTGTATTGAGGGATTGATGGTATGCCCCGTAAGTCGAGAAGTTATTTATGTGGGTAAGTTGTTGGGTAGTCTACTTTTTGTGTTGATTGTCGAAGTAATATCATTAACCATCTTTGCTTTCCTTTCCAATCTATCGGTTTTTTCGCTTCAGCTCGTTACCGTTGTGATTTTGGCCACCATAGGATTTGTTGCTGTCGGCACCCTGTTTTCTGCCTTAGCGGTCAATACCAAGGCGCGGGAGTTGGTACTACCTATTCTCTTTTTTCCCATCGTTGTTCCCGTAATCATTAGTGCGGTTAATGCCTCAGGGTTGGCACTTTCCGGTGAATCTTGGAGTGGTTTATCACCCTGGTTGCAGATAATAGGGGCTTTTGACGTTATTTTTTTGGTAGTGTCTTTTTTGATCTTTGCCTTCGTTATTGAAGAATAAAAAAGAAGGCCTTTATACAAGGGAGGGGGAATTATGAAGAATAATATCCTGTTTGGGCATAGTTTTGTACTGATGTTGATCGCCCTGTATCTTGTCTTCATCTATGCCCCTATAGAGAAAGAGATGGGGATTGTGCAAAAAATCTTCTACCTGATGGTGCCCATGGGATGGCTGGCCTTACTGGCCTTCTTGGTTGTCTTTATTGGCAGTATCCTTTATCTGGCCAGGAGGGAAGGTAAGTGGGATATTCTTGCCTACTCTTCGGCCGAGTTGGGAATTATCTTCACTACTTTGGCTCTATTCGTAGGTTCTATATGGGCAAAGCCTATCTGGAATGTGTGGTGGACCTGGGAACCACGCTTGACGGCTACTCTGGTTTTGTGGTTGATTTACCTTTCCTATTTCTTAGTGCGCTCCTTCGCCACTAAGGAGTCCCAAGGTGCTACCTTTGCTGCGGTGGTGGGTATTGTCGGCTTTATTGATATACCCATTGTTACCTTGGCTACCACCATTTGGAATGAAGAGTATTTCCAGCATCCCCCAATGATGATTTTCCAAGGCGGGGCAGCCCCGGCTATGCTGTTAACCCTCATGGTCAGTATAGTTGCCTTTACTGTTTTATATTTTCTGCTCTTGATGCTAAGGGTTTCAATGAAAAATGATGAGATTGAAATAAAGAGATTGAAGGAATTGTGGAGCTAAGTGTATAATTAGGAGGGAAATTTAAGAATGGAAAATGAGTGGTATCTATTTGTTGCTTTTGCCATAGTTTGGGCGTTGGTTTTCGCCTATGTGCTTCTTTTGCTTAATAGACAAAAAAGACTGCGGCGTGAGATTAACTCGCTAAAAGAGACACTTAAGGGGAAATAGGGTGAGTAATCGAGATATAACTTTGGGAAGGGGTTGCCAGTATGGGTAGGAGGGTGGGCTTTTTCGAATCCGATGGTCGCACTAGCCGAGAAATTGTTGAATGCTCTCTATTAGTTTGAAGATAGTTCATGGTTCATGGGTAAAAATAATGGGAAAAAATTGAATCTATATAATGTCACCGAACTCACAAAACATACTATGCACAAGGGGCCATGGAGTTTGGGCACACAAATGGACTCTAATCACACTCTGTATAGCTAGTGGTGTGTTCTAGCCAACTAGTAAGCCAAATTAAGGAGAAGTCTGGTATCAAGAGAGCAGGTAGGGTCATTCACTGATATTTGCAGTTTGGCTTATGATGGGTTTGTATATAAGTAGGTAGTATTCTGTTAAGAGTGAGGTGTGAAATGCCATTACGTATGGGTCCGTTGGAGATTGCTCTCATCTTGGTGGTTATCTTGGTCGTCTTTGGTGTGGGGAAACTCCCTGAGGTAGGTGGCGCTATTGGTAGAGGTTTGAGGGCGTTCCGTAGGGGACAACATAATGAAGATGATGAAGAGGAAATGCCTAAATCCAGGAAGAAGGTCACCAAGAAGGGAACCAGTGATAGTGCCAAGCGAAAAGAAA
>CAYFEZ010000122.1:0-4418 GCA_964342215.1 uncultured Dehalococcoidales bacterium
ATCGGTCATTTTGCTCTAGTGGTTATCCCGTTGTTCATCCTTATGGGTGAGGTGTTGTTTCAGACCGGACTGGGCAAACTAATGGTAGATAATGTAGCAAAGTGGGTGGGACGGGTCCGTGGTAGCCTGAGTCTAGTCACCGTAACTGCGGGTACCATATTTGCTATGATGAGTGGCGCTGGTGTCGCCGGTGTAGCCTTGTTCGGGTCAACCATGGGGCCTGAAATGGAGAACCGTGGTTACAGCAAGGAAATGACTTATGGTCCTATTTTGGGGGCGGCATGTCTGGCAGTTATGATTCCGCCAAGTATCCTAATTGTCGTTGTGGCTACGATATCCCAACAATCGGTGGGTAGTCTCTTGATTGCAGCGGTTATTCCGGGTTTTATCATGGCCGGGCTTTATGCCGTTTACTTTCTAGTACGGGGCTGGCTGCAGCCGCACCTAGCCCCAAGCTTCTCGGTACCTCATATCACCTGGGGCCAAAGATTCAAAGCACTGGCAGTCATATCTCCGCTGATCGGCATTATCGTTTTAGTTTTATTGATCATTTTCTTAGGGATTGCCACCCCCTCCGAAGCTGCGGCAATAGGGGTAACAGGTGCCTTTATTCTGGCTGCCGCCTACCGCAAACTAACCTGGGAGGCAACAAGAAAGGCTCTGCTAGGAACGATTAAGGTGACCGCTATGGTATTCATGATTTTATTGTCGGCTAGTGCCTTTAGCCAGTTGCTTGCCTTTACCGGTACGATACGGGAGATGGGCATGCTGGCCACAAGCTTGCCGGTCTCACCTATTCTCATTGTCGTTGTCATGCAGGTAATAATGATCATCATGGGGATGTTTATTGATGACTTCTCGATAATAATGATTGCCACTCCCATTTTCTTTCCGGTTATTCGCAGTCTCGGGCTTGACCCGATGTGGTTCGGTATACTCATGGCGGTGAATATGGAGATGGCAACCATTACTCCACCCTTCGGTATCTTTCTGTTTGCCCTGAAAGGTGTTCTCCCCAATGCCACTATGGGTGACGTTTATCGAGCCGGCATTCCTATCTTCTTTTTGGTATTACTGCTACTCGTTTTACTCCTCTTCGTTCCCTCGCTGGTCACTTGGTTACCCACACTTATGTTAGGTTGAATTATGCGGGTGATGGTGATGCCACCGTCTGCTACCTCGTTTGTGATATTTTCAAGTACGATGGTATTACCACAGAGAGCGACCTAGCTTTATTGACGTACTATCAGTCTTGTCGTGCGAGAAGGGCATTTCAGTCACCGGAAATCTTCCTAAATCCGTAAATAATGGGAAAACGGTACAAGCCAAATATCTCTCGGCTACGTAAAAAACCGATAAAGATGACTGCTACCCCCAGTAATATAAGGAAAGCATGAGCAGTGGAGGATGATAATCCAAGCCTTGTCAAGATTCCTCCGAGAGCGGGCAATATTCCCCCTATAGCGATTAGTACGTTGGAAATTAGCCGCTGGGGCATTAGGCGGTGTCTCCAGTAACCCCAAGCACTGTATATTGCCCCACCAACCAGAGCAACCGTACCGAAAACATTGAAGAGGGGAGTCAACAGTCTCACCCCAGATGGCATGGCATCACCGGAGAGGAAAGGTAAGGTACTCAAGTCAATGCTAGCGGTAAAGACCCTAAATATGGCATAGAATGACATTAACAACAAGATCGCCATTATAATATGAGCAACGCGTCGAGGGGCAAGTAAATAAAGAGTACCCATTCCCAGGTAGGCCGCTACCAGTATAGCCCCGAAAAGGTACCATAATTGGTATGCTATCACGTTCAATCCCAATGCCTCCATCCAAGAGGCGCTTCCCATACTGATAAAATACATAAACAAACCTATTGCCCAGATAAATTGATAGGGTTTCCTTCTGGCAAAGAATTGGTCAAGGACTACCAGAGCAAAGACAAGACTAACAATACTGGATATAAGTGGGATTATGGCCGTATTCATGTGAGTTATTCACCTCCTTAGCAATATTAGCTAATCCCTAGTAAACTTACCGCGAAATAACACTCTACGGCCTCATTACGAAGCCAGTTATTTCTGGATTACCCGAGAAAGTATAACAGCCGCCTCCGTCTGTCAAATGAGTGGCCTCTATATAAAAGTTAACCTTATTTGGTTTCACCGATCACCATAGCAACAGCATACTCCCTGGAATGGGAGAGACTGATGACGAGACTATCTAAGCCTAAACTGTTAGCTTGATTTTGTACCTTACCATAGAGATTAACTAAAGGATGACCACTGGAGTCAGCCAATATTTCAATTTCCCTCCAACTCACACCTTTACCTGGTGTACCCAGTGCTTTCATTACGGCCTCTTTGCCGGCAAAACGAACCGCTAATGATGCCGGCTTTTTGCCGTATAAACTAAGCTCAGGGGCAGTATATATGCGCTCCAGAAAACTTTTTCTCCAGCGGGTCATAGCCCTTTTAATACGAGTTATTTCTATTATATCAACGCCAACGTAGTGCATTGTCTATTTTACCTCTTCTGATAGAACTCCACCTTTCTTTTCCACCCTCACCGCGCAGACCTTAAACTCCGGTATTTTGGCGATAGGGTCGACAGCCGGGCTGGTGAGCTGGTTAGTCGGACTCTCAGCAAAATGAAATGTCATGAAGACTACCCCTACCGGTGAAACCTCAGTCACCCTTACCTTAGCGATTACATCACCCCGTCGGGAGGTGACCTTTACCATCTCACCATCAACGAGGCCTAAAGCCGAGACATCCTTAGGATTCATCGCCACCAGTTCTTCATTCCGTAATGTGTTGAGTCCATTTATCCTACGGGTCATGGTGCCGGTGTGAAATTGATACAGACTCCGTCCCGTCGTCAGGAGCAGAGGATACTCATCATCAGGAAGTTCCACAGGTGGCTTGTATTCCAGCGGTATGAACCGACCCCGGCCGCGGGTAAACCGTCCGGTATGAAGAACAGGCGTCCCTGGGTGCTGTGGCGTCGGGCATGGCCAATTCAAACCACCATCCTCAAGTCGCTCGTAGGAGATGCCCCCGTAGCTGGGGGTAAGGCGGCTAATCTCGTCCATGATTGCAGAGGGATTAGTGAAATCAAAACCCTTGCCCCCCATCCTCTGTGCAATCTGGCCAGTAATCCACCAGTCAGGCTTGGCATCACCAATCGGTTCAATGGCTCGCCTCACTCGCTGCACCAACCGCTCGGTATTAGTGAAGGTACCGTCTTTTTCAGCAAAGGTGGTTGCCGGCAGCACAACATGGGCCAATCGAGCCGTCTCCGACAGGAAAACATCCTGAACCACCAGAAACTCCAGTTTCTCCAACGCCTCTCGGGCACGTCTGGCATCAGCATCAGCCAGCACCGGATTCTCCCCAATAAGGTAGAGCGCCTTTATTTGACCTCGATGGGCTTCAGAAAAAATTTCGGTGAGGGTCAAGCCAGGCTCAGCCTCTAAAGTGCAGTCCCAAGCAGCCTCAAATCTCTCCTTGACAGCGGGGTCACTGACAAACTGATAACCAGGATATACATTGGGCAAAGCACCAAGGTCACAGGCACCCTGCACATTGTTCTGACCACGCAGGGGATTAACCCCGCTTGATGGCTTACCGATATTTCCGGTAAGCATCGCCAGATTAGCAATAGCGATTACATTGTCAGTACCATGGGAACTCTGAGTAATACCCATAGCAAAGAGAATAGTAGCTGGGCGATTAGTGGCATATATGCGGGCAGCCTCGACTATCTTTTCACCGGGTACACCAGTAGTTTGCTCGACAAAATTAAGGTCAAAGCCGCTAAGTGACTCGCGGAAGGTAGTAAAGTTCTCACAGCGTTCTTCGATAAAAGGCAGGTCAAGCAACCCCTCATCCACGATCACCCTCATCATACCCATAAGCAAAGCAACATCGGTACCAGGGTTATGCCTTAGCCATAACTCGGCAATACGAACCAAATCCACCTCAACGGCGTTAGCCACAATAAGCTTTGCCCCTTTATTCACCGCTCTATTTATCTCCACCCCAATTATCGGGTGAGCGACGGTGGTGTTGGTACCAATAGCCAGAATACCAGCAGCATCACCAATCTCATTAATAGAGTTAGTCATAGCCCCACTTCCAAAACTCTGGGTCAGGCCGGTCACGGTAGGGGCATGACATAGCCGGGCACAGTGGTCAATATTATTAGAACCCAATACGGCACGGGAAAATCTCTGAATAACATAATTATCCTCGTTAGTACTCTTAGCTGAGGAAATTACCGCTACCCCGCGAGCCAAACACTGTTTGCGACGCACCGCCACCAAAAGCAGCGCCTGCTTCGGCACCCTTACCCTGCTGAAGTAGGATGAGTACAACCAAGGCGACCGCAATCACCACGTGAACCATAAGAATTGCA
>CAYFEZ010000123.1:0-4343 GCA_964342215.1 uncultured Dehalococcoidales bacterium
AAATCATCCACTCTGGTTTATTGCCGCTAGAGCGGAGAGCTTCCACTAGACTCAGTCGCTTGCTTGCCTTCTTACGGCGTTGACCTGATGTAGATTGTATCTCCTGAAGCATACTGTTCCGTATTTCATCGAGATTTATATCCTTGGTGATTTTGAGAATAGCCTCAGCTCCCATCGCTGCCTCGAAAAGTTTACCATATGCTTGCTTGAGTCCGCGGTATTGATTCTCAGTAAGTAATTTCCCCTTTTCCAGATTTTTAAGTTCGTTAATCTCAACAGAAAGGTTTTCCTCAATCTGTGTTTTCTCATTACCGAAATTACGCCGAAGTTGGTTTACCTCCTCTACTGTTGCTTGTTTTTGCTCCATCTTGGTAGTTTTAGTCTCTAACGTGTTTTGACACTCAGTTATTTCCCGTAACTTATCTTCAGTAATTTGTTTAAGTGTTTCTTGGCGTGCCTCCTCATCGATAGAAGTGATAATATAGTGAGAGAAGTATATAATACGTTCTAGGCTTCGTGGTGACAGGTTCAGCAAGAGGCCTAGGCGGCTGGGAATTCCCTTGGCAAACCAGATATGGGCTACAGGGCAGGCCAGTTCAATATGTCCCATACGTTCGCGACGCACTCTAGATTGGGTTACTTCGACACCACACTTATCGCAGATAACGCCTCTATAGCGTATTTTTTTGTACTTGCCACAATAACATTCGAAGTCTTTCGTCGGACCAAAAATCCTCTCACAGAAAAGCCCATCTCTTTCTGGTTTTAGGGTGCGGTAGTTTATAGTCTCTGGTTTGGTTACCTCACCGTAGGACCAGCTTTTAATTTGCTCTGGCGAAGCTAGGGAGATCCGGACAGCATCAAAATCATTATCTTCAAGCATTTTCCTCTTTTACCTCTTCAAGCGCTTTCGTAGTTTCATCGGTAAGGGTTGTTTTTTCCTCCTCCTTATTATTAATTACCTCAATGGCAAGCCCTAGGCTTTGTAACTCCTTAACTAGGACCTTAAACGATTCCGGCACACCAGGTTGGAGAATATCCTCATTTTTAACTATTGCTTCATAGGTTTTGTCTCGACCAGTCACGTCGTCCGACTTAATAGTCAGAACTTCCTGAAGGCTATTGGAAGCGCCATAGGCTTCGAGTGCCCATACTTCCATTTCACCAAATCGCTGACCGCCGAATTGGGCCTTACCGCCTAGGGGTTGTTGAGTAATCAATGAATATGGCCCAATAGAGCGGGCATGAACCTTATCTTCAACTAGGTGGGTGAGCTTCATCATATAGATGTTACCCACCGTTACCGGATGGTCAAATGGATCACCGGTGCATCCGTCACGGATAAAAAATTTGCCGGTGATTGGCGAGGCGAGGTTCGCTTCATTACTTACCCTTTTTGCTGCCTCCTCGAGTTCCTGTGGGTTAAGGTCTTGGGTAGTTATACCCAGTTCTTCGAACCACAAGCGCAGACAAACATCCTTTGCTTCTCCGGAGTAGTCATCATTGAATACCCGGTTTCCATCATAGCCGTGGTGGTTAAGCCATGCCTTAGTTAAGTCTGATTGTAAGGCGGGGCTTTCATTATTCAGGTTAGAGTTAGCCGGCACTGCTTTTCGGGTTAGCCAAGCCCTAGCCAAATCGTCTTCGATATCACTATCATTGGCGCTATCAAAAACTGGAGTAAGCACCTTGAAGCCTAGTATCTGGGCAGCCCAGCCGAGATGGGTTTCCAGAACTTGGCCGATATTCATTCGTGATGGGATACCAATAGGGTTCAGAACGATATCTATCGGGGTGCCATCTGAGAGAAAAGGCATGTCCTCAACCGGTGCAATATAAGCAATCACTCCCTTATTGCCATGTCGTCCGGCTAGTTTGTCCCCTACGGAAATTTTTCGTTTCTGGGCAACCCAGACCTGTACCCATTTTTCAACGCCAGCGGGCAGGTCATTATCGTAGAATTCTCTCACATTGATCACCTTACCCCACTCGCCGTGAGGTACGCGCAGGGAGGTATCCTTCACCTCTCTGGCTTTTTCGCCAAAGATAGCTCGTAAAAGTTTTTCTTCGGCCGATAACTCGGTCTCCCCTTTCGGGGTAATTTTACCAACCAGTATACTGCCTGGACCTACCTCAGCACCAATCCGAATAATGCCGGTTTCATCGAGGTCGCGTAAACTCTCCTCCCCAACATTAGGGATATCTCTGGTGATTTCTTCAGCACCTAACTTAGTTTCACGCGCCTCCACCTCATGTTTCTCAATGTGAATGGAGGTAAACTTATCTTCTTGCACTAGGCGGCTACTAATGATAATAGCATCCTCAAAATTAAAACCTTTCCAGCTCATAAAGGCACACAACACATTTTGTCCCAGAGCCAGTTCTCCCTGTTCAGTGGATGAGCTATCAGCTATAACCCGTCCCTCTTCTACCCGGTCACCTGTATTAACTCTAGGCTGCTGATTGATGCAAGTCCCCTGGTTGGTGCGCACAAATTTCATTAACGGGTATGACTTCTTATCGCCATTATCCCCAGAAACCACTATTTGTGAACTGGTAACTGAGGTTACCACTCCGGAACTCTGGGCAAAGAGCACCTGTCCGCCATACTTTGCCGCTTCTATTTCCATACCAGTTGCCACTATAGGTGCCTCAGGGCGAAGTAAGGGTACGGCCTGCCGCTGCATATTAGCCCCCATCAGGGCCCGATTAGCATCATCGTGCTCTAGGAATGGTATCAGCGCTGTGGAAACACTAACTATCTGCTTAGGCGATACATCCATGTAGTTAATCTTATCGGGTGTCTCCAGTAGGTAACGGTTACCAAATCTAACTTCAACCTTTCCTTCGGAGAATTGATTGTTATGGTCAAGCGGGGCATTGGACTGAGCGATAATCAATTTATCCTCTTCGTCGGCGGATAGGTAGATTATATCATTTGAGACGAAAGAGACTACTTTTATAGTTCTAGGGGATAGGCGAGACAGCTTGGTGGCGAGCTGAGGGGTAATGGTAGTCCCAGCTTTTACCACTGTATTGCCCTTGTCATTAACTACTGTTTCTGTGGTTGTCTTACCGGGTAAATTAGCACAAGTGTTGCTTACTTCAGTAATAACTTTGCGGTATGGTGTTTCAATAAAACCATATTGGTTAATTGAACTGTGAGTGGCTAAAGAGCCAATGAGGCCGATGTTTGGCCCTTCTGGTGTCTCGATGGGACAGATTCTACCATAGTGAGAAAAGTGGACGTCGCGCACATCAAATCCAGCACGTTCGCGAGATAAACCTCCCGGTCCCATTGCTGACAAACGACGTTTATGTGTTAGTTCAGCCAATGGATTGGTCTGGTCCATAAATTGTGATAGTTGCGAACCGCTGAAGAACTCTCTAAGCCCGGCAACTATAGGGCGAATGTTTACCAGAGCCTTTGGAGTAACCGCTTCAGCACCAATAATACTCATACGTTCCCTGACTACTCTTTCCAAGCGCAATAAACCGATGCGAAACTGGTTTTGAATTAACTCGCCAACAGTACGCACCCGCCGATTGCCTAGATGGTCAATATCGTCAGGAGTGTCATTACCGTTATTAGTCATAATGATGTGTCTTATTATCTCTACGAAGTCTTCCTCGTCTAGTACACGTTCGTTTTTTGTATCTTTAAACCCTAATCGCTTGTTAAGTTTATACCGACCCACATACCCGAGGTCATAATGGTGGGTATCAAAAAATAGGGTCTTTACTAGTTTTTTGGCATTTTCGATATTAGCTGGGTCACCAGGTCGTAGTTTCTTGTAGATATCCATTAGAGCATCGGCCTCATTTCTAACCAAAGAATCACGCTCCATAGTTGACCTGATAAACTGACGCTCTGCAGAGCTGTCCTCGTTAGGAAATAGGTTGAACAGTTGTTCATCGCTACTGTAACCAATAGCACGTAGTAGTGTAGTAACCGGTATCTTCCGTTTGCCATCTATCTTGACTGAAATTACATCACGATGGCTGGTCTCAAACTCCAGCCACGCCCCTCGGGTAGGTATTAGCTTAGCGTAGCATAATCCTTTGTCAGTGGTGGGGTCTTCATCGATAGTAAAGTAGACGCCGGGAGAACGGAGCAACTGGCTTACTACCACCCGTTCGGCACCACTGGTAATAAAGGTGCCTTTGGCTGTTATCAAGGGGATGTCACCAAAAAACAGGTCTTCTTCCTTGATTTCCCCGGTTTCTTTAACTAGTAATTGTGTTTTGACATAGAGAGGTGCTGAGTAGGTGAGGTCACGCTGGCGACAATTTTGTTCAGGACGTGGCGGGCGGAATTCGTAGTTGATAAACCTGAGCTCTAA
>CAYFEZ010000124.1:0-4326 GCA_964342215.1 uncultured Dehalococcoidales bacterium
AAATTCGGCTCCCTCAATAAGGAGTCACACTCGCATATTTATACCGTCAATCTGTCGATCAAATTCAAAGGTTTCCTATATCTATGAACCCAGGATTCCTATGTATCGAAGGGCGGCCCCTTGGGTGGTCTAAGGCAAGTCCTGTATCCTGGATCAGGGATGGGCCTTTTGCTAGGCTAGGATATCTGTGTCTGAAGGGGTTTGGATTGAGAGATGCCTATGGGTTAATCCTCCATACTATCAGGTGGACAACTTAAAGGGGCATGTCAATATCTTTACCAAACTTCAACAAGTTCATTACTTTCTATAAATGTGTAATTGAAAGCGAAACCAACTGATCTTGTTAACGGAGAAATCACTAGAGGACTATCTTCAACAACAGATCCATTAAGATTATGGAAAACATAGCCTCCAATAATCTTAATTTGTGGTCGAGGAGTCCAGGAAAAAGTTAATCCATAAGTAACAGTAGAAAGACCTGCTTTAGCATCATAGGCAGGTCGTTCATCAAGAGTTTCTTCTTTTTTTACACCATAATATGTCTGATTATAAACTTTATCACCATGAGTAAAAATTGTTGTAATATTGATGGCATTTTCTCTCTGTCTACCGAGAAAACGGATCTCAAATCCAGGAGAAAAAATATAACCCACATTTTTAAAACCACTTCCAATAGTAAAACCTTTCAATATCGGCACTTCAATTAATAAATAAGAAATTGGACTCCAACTAATTTTGCCACCAACAAATCCAGCTAAAGGTAAATCATCCATTCCCCGGCGAGTATAATTTTTCTCTTGTATGATCTGTGTATTGTCATTGACACTACCTTTTGGGGTTTGGGATTGTTCATCAGCACTCGTTACCGGGAAACGACCACTAAAATCAAGTTCAAGTAACAAATCTTCATTATTGAAAATAAAAATCTGTCCAAATTTATCAGGATCTACGGTCTGTGCTGCAAGCCTTTCTGATCGATAAATCAGTACTGGATAAGGTAATATACCTTGATAATAATGGTTAGAACCAAAATAATGAGGAGTGTGAGCTGCTACTGCACCGGCACCAATTTCCCAACGTGAATCCTGATCAGCCAATGTAGTTTGATAAGCTCCAACAGCAGAGAGGAAGACAAGGAGAATAACCCAAAAAAGTTTTAATTTTAACTTCATAATTTATTGAAAAAAATAATTGTTTCTAAATGATAATACTTAGGTTCTTTCTTAAAACGAAATTTGATTAAATTAATTTCATATTATTTTTCATTTTTATGTACTACACCAAATTGAAAGGAAACCATGAGTTACTGCAGAATAACAGTCTTCCGTTATAATTCATAAAAAATGCTTGGCTTAGAATACGAATAACGAGGTAGAGGTCCTGACTAACGGCAATCAGTCTATCGTACTCCTGCACTTTCTGAAAAGCTTGGAAGACTTTCTGGCATTTGATCGTGTTTACACTCATAAAGAACCTCCCCCTCAAACCCTTCAACAGATACGTAACCGCAATTTTCAATAATCCCATTAGCAAACTACACTTCTGGGATGTGCTTAGCGACAAGCTCAAGATGTAATCTGAGGGCTTATAAAAACCTCTGTTTCCAGAAGCATGATTTCGGTAAGTTTAGTTTGAAATCCAGTCGGGTTAGGAAGGTTGGTAAAAAAAGGTATATCACTCAAGCCCGATGGTCCCCTAAAGGAATCCTGAGGAAGCACCAAAGTGCAGTCCCTTATCCAGATGCAGAGTTTTGCACAACTCTAAGGATTAAGGGCCTCCGGGGGCATAGCGAAGTCCCACCCATTGATAAATTAAGTAGTTAGTCTGTTTTTTTACCAATCAAGTCTTTACAGGTTCAAACACCTATGAGACTAACTTTCTAGATAAACCATTTTGTTGAGGGAGAATGTTCGGCAGATACTAAACTCCTTGCTTTACCTTGAAGGTGCCAGCAAACTTCCACTATACAGTATTGGACAAGACAAAGAAAAGTGTAGAATCAATCAGAAATTTAGGATTGAAAGAACCTGCTAAAGTCTGTTTAGATATTCGATAATAATCTCAATTTCTTCGTCGGTCAAGCCCATGTTTGGCATAAGGGTTGCCGGCCTTTTCGACTTAGGATCTTTCAGCCAAGCCTTCAAGTTTTTGGTGTTGTTTGCCAAGGTGCCACCCACGATGCGTAAACGTTTTCGTAGATCCTTCAAAGTTGGTCCAGCTTTGCCATATGCTTCCTTGACACCCGGAATAATGTGGCAGGAGCCACAAGCTTTGGTTTTCAAAAGCGCTTTGGCTTCCGGTGAGCCTATAGCATTCCCAGTTAGCGTCACGACAGTGACAAGAAGTACCAACGCCCTAACGACCAATGACGTAATCATTCTCTCCCTTCCTCTGGGCAAACAATTCGAAATGAATTAAGACAGGAGGCTACAAATATTCTCACGAACTACAAATCCTTTGTCATTGCTCGTGTTGCTTTCTTGAAGTTGAACACAACAAAGCCGGAACATCATCCAGACTGCCAGAAAAGTTCCGGCCGCTAGTAAGCGACCGGGAACCCTGTTCTAGTCTCCAAATTTAGGGTACGATCTTGTAGACCGTGTCGCGGGAGCCGAAAGGTCCCATTGACTCGGATGTCAAGGCGTATACATTGCCCTTGAGGTCTTGTAGAACTGCCAGCACATGCGTTTCAAAATCGTGATTGGTCACCTCCGCCCGCTCAAAACTCCACTTACTGCCATTGTTAGACGCTGCGTAAAGTCTGCCGCTTTTCCCACCAAATGTCATGCTCCAGTCACCAAAGAAGTATTTACCTTGCCAAGGCCCATGGCTACCGCGGTAGACACTTCCGCCTTGCACGTTCACTCCAAAGCAGTTTTTACCACCGAATTTATTGCAGTGGTTGTACTCAATGATAGGTGCGATCATACCGGCATTGTTACAGGAACCCTTGTGATTGTTTGGATTGTGGTAATCGAAACAGTGGTTTGCTTCCATAACACGCCAACCGTAGTTACCACCATTGGTAACGATGTCTATTTCCTCGTAACTGTTCTGCTGAACGTCGGCCACGAAGAGTTGACGACTGCCACCGGTGTCGAAGGTCATTCGCCAGGGATTGCGGAAACCATAGGCGTATATCTCAGGCATGGCTCCGTCTTTTCCAATAAACGGGTTGTCGCTAGGAATACCATATTCCTTGCCCCCGCTCTTCGTGTTCACGTCAATCCGCAGTATCTTGCCGAGAAGATTGCTCAGGTCCTGGGCGTTGCCGATGTCCTTATTATGGCCCCAACCCCAGTCGTCGGCATATCCACCATCGCCAAGGGCGATGTACAGATTGCCGTCCGGACCGAACGCTATGGCACCACCGTTGTGATTGAATTGCGGTTGCTCGATTTTCATGAGTACACGTTCGGAACCGGCATCGGCTATATTTGGATTCTCTGACACTGTAAATTCAGACACGTATGTGGTGTGGTTTCCAAAAATCTCGTGTACAAGACTCTCTTCTTCCCTCACAATATCCCGGCTGGAATAGACATAAAACTTGCCGTTGCTTTTGTATTTAGGGTGGAAAGCTAAACCCAATGTCCCGCGCTCGTCAAAGCGGACGTAAAGGCTGGGGATTTTGGCTCTAAGATCGAGAAAAGGCTCCGGGCGTATCGTACCATCCGAGTTTACCACAACGATCGCGCCGGTTTGTTCCATGATGAAAATACGACCGCTCCCGTCGGGCGCTTCTTTGAGGTCAACTGGGGACTGCAGGCCGCTTGCAAATACCTCAACCTTGACATTTAAAGCTGCAGCAGGATTGGTTAGTATTGCGAAGGTTATGGCTGAAAATCCTAGGGTAATAATAAAAATCAGTTTTTTCATATTCAATTCCTCCATGAGAGGGTTAATAAAGATTTATTAAAATATATACATTATTTAAAAAGTCAATAAAATAATACAGGCCTTAACCTTCCCTCATTCTAAGTGGTCCATGTTGAATGTTAGTTTATCATTCTAGTTTCATCGAATTGAAATAATGATTCAGGAGCAGTATGTTTCCATGCCAGCGGGCTGTGCCTAAATAACACCCGTATTTTCTTCATAGATATCTCCTCTTGAAGTTGGAGGACTGCTTCGTTAATCCTCCGCCTCTTCCTTATGCTCATGGTAAAAACGCGACCAACTACTTTATGTAGATAGGGGTGGGGTGTCTGCGCGGGTGCCCCCCCCGGGCTATCCTCCCGGAGCATCCAGCTCATGCATCTTGATCAGGTCTGCGTAAAGTACCTCATCCGTGACTTGGCTGACCGTATGGCCTGTCAGGTTGGA
>CAYFEZ010000125.1:0-4315 GCA_964342215.1 uncultured Dehalococcoidales bacterium
AGAAGAGGCTGACCCCGGAATAAGCAAAAATATAGACTAAAGTGCCCAATAAAACCCAGTAGTCCAGCCGAATCAGCCCTTTTACATCCTTGAGATGAACAACTTCCTTTTGGTTAAACAACTCAAATGGATCGCCGTCTTTGCTAATATACTCTTCACCAGAGTTGAAGTAGCTTATAAGTCCCCTGGCGGCTTTTTCCAGCTTAATATCAGTTAGTCCCGTAGTCTGGCTAATGTCGTATTTCTCAAAGCCGTATTTATACAACCAAAGGCTATTGGTTGCCCAGCCAATACTGGCGGTGAGCAGCAGGATGGGTAGGCATAATATAAATACCCACTTGACTAAAATTCTAGGGAATATCAATTTAACTCCAATCATTTTTATCGTGATTTTACACTGCCAAGCTTAAAAAGCATAGTATTACCTACCTCGCCCCATTTTACCCTCCTCCCATTCCTTCATCAACTCTTTTAAAGCATACCCTAAGGAACTAACCCTGTGTTATAATTAGCTAAATTTCGGGAAGGTGCCATGTTTACCCATCTCCATGTTCATACGGAGTATAGTTTGCTTGACGGCATGTGTCGTATTCCTCAGCTGGTGTCACGAGCCAAAGAGTTGGGAATGGACAGCCTGGCCATAACCGATCACGGTGTGATGTATGGGGCTATCCAGTTCTACTTGGCCGCCAAGGAAGCCGGAATAAAACCTATCATTGGCTGCGAGGTTTATGTAGCTCAAGATAGCCGTTTTAATCGTAATGCCGGGGTTAAAGATACCCATCACGTTATTCTTCTGGCTAAAAATCAGATAGGTTACCATAATCTAATCCAGCTTACCACCAGAGCTCACCTGGAGAGTTTTTATTACAAACCAAGGGTAGATAAAGAGCTGCTCCAGCAGTACCACCAGGGTCTTATTGCTCTCTCCAGCTGTCTTGGTGGTGAGATACCACAGCTTATTTTGAGTGGACGTCTCGAAGAGGCAAAGCAAGTGGCTTTTTGGTACAAGCAGACGTTTGGCGATTTTTACTTGGAGGTAATGCGTCACCCTGTTCCTGAACTAGAGCAGGTAAACCAAGTGCTCGTCTCGCTGAGCGGCGAATTGGATATCCCTCTGGTAGCTACTAATGATGCTCACTATATTAACCAGGAGGATGCTCCTACCCATGACATGCTGCTATGCATCGGAACCAACTCCACTATCTATGACGACAAGAGAATAAAAATGGCAGGAGATTCCTTTTATCTCAAAGGCCCATCAGAGATGGTAGAGTTGTTTAAGGATATCCCTCAGGCTCTGGAAAACACCGAGCGTATCGCGGCAATGTGTGATCTGGAGCTTGAGTTTGGGCGCCTCCACCTGCCTGAGGTTGAGCTGCCGGAGGGAAAGACGGCAGACCGGTTTCTGGCTGACCTCTGCTACCAAAATTTATCTCAGTACTACTCTCAGCTTACTAAGGAGATAAAAGAACGGCTTGATTACGAGTTGGAGGTAATCAGGCATACTCAGTTTGCTAATTACTTCCTGGCTGTCTGGGACATCATTTCTTTTGCCAAGGAGAGTAATATTCTGTTTGGCGTGCGCGGTAGTGCTGCGGGCAGTATTGTCCTTTACTGTCTGGGCATCACTGAGATTAACCCTATTGAAAATCAATTAGTCTTCGAGCGCTTTCTCAATATGGAGCGCCGGGAGATGCCTGATATAGATTTAGATTTCGAGGATGACCGCCGCGACGAGGTTATTGCCTATGTATCCAAGAAATATGGTCAGGACCATGTCGCCCAGATTATTACCTTCGGTACTCTAGGCGCCAAGGCAGCTCTTAGGGATGTGGGTCGTGCTCTGGGCATGCCTTATAGTAATGTTGACCGTGTTGCTAGGCTGGTGTCTTTTGTTCCAGGGATAACTCTAGAGAGAGCATTGAATGAAAACAGTGAACTGCGCACTATTTACAGTGAGGATGCCACCATTCGTAACTTAGTTGACTCAGCGAGGAGGGTAGAGGGTACCGTTCGCCATGCCAGTACTCATGCCGCTGGTATAGTCATAGCTAGAGAGCCGCTCACTGGATATGTCCCGCTTCAACGAAGTAGTAAGAGTAATGGGCAAGACTCAGTTATGGCCCAGTTTACTATGGAAGACATAGCCCGTATCGGCCTGTTGAAAATGGACATCCTTGGACTAGCTAACCTGACTATTCTGGGCAAGGCAAAAGAGATTATTTATCAGAACTATGGCATTGATATTGACCTGCGTAACATCCCGATGGACGATGCCAAGACATTTGAACTGCTGTCTTCAGGAGAAACGACGGGTGTGTTTCAGTTGGAGGGAGCTGGTATGCGCCGCTACATCAAGGAGATTAAACCCACTTCCTTCAATGATATCGCCGCGATGGTTGCCCTGCATCGTCCCGGACCTATGGAGCACATCCCTACCTTTATCAAGGCCAAGCATGGCATTGAGCCTATTCGTTACCCGCATCCGGTCCTGGCAAGCATCCTGAAGGAAACTTATGGAGTGATTGTATATCAGGACCAGGTGCTATTTATTGTGCAGGCGCTGGCTGGTTACAGCTTGGGGCAGGCTGACATCTTCCGTAAGGCAATGGGGAAGAAGATTCCTGAGGTTATGAAGAAGGAAAGGCGCAGCTTTCTTGCCGGTGCCAAGAAGAAAGGATTCTCCATCGAGGTGGCGAGTGAGGTCTTTGCTCTTATTGAACCCTTTGCCGGCTATGCTTTCAACAAGGCTCACAGTGTAAGCTATGCTCTTATTGCCTATCAAACCGCCTATCTTAAGGCACACTATCCGGCGGAATATATTACCGCTTTTCTGATTACCAATAGTGGGCAGTCAGAGAAGGTAGCCAGTGCCGTTACCGAATGCCGTCGTCTGGACATTACGATACTACCGCCAGACGTAAACCGAAGCCAACCCATCTTTTCTATGGAGAAAGATAGTGAGACCAGCACCACAGCCATCCGTTTTGGCTTAGCGGGTATTAAGAATGTTGGGTTTGGGGCTATCGAGTCTATCATTACTGAGCGTAGCAAGGGGGGCAGTTTTAAATCTATTGAAGACTTGTGCCGTCGCGCTGACCTGCATGGTGTGAATAAGCGGGTAATGGAAAGCTTGATTAAGGCTGGTGCCCTAGATTGTCTTGGCAGTCGTGGAAGTCTACTCGCTAGCCTTGACCGTATTCTATCGCTGGCTCATCGAGAGCAGCGTCTTCGGGAGACAGGTCAGGTTACCATGTTTGACCTATGGGGTGAGGCAATGCCGGTTCCTATGCCCAGTCTTGACCTACAAGAAGCCGATATTTCGATTAAGGAGAAGCTAGTTTGGGAGAGAGAACTGATGGGGGTACCGTTCTCCAAGAAATTATTTGATCCCAGTAAAGTTAATCCAGGTGCAACCCTTTGCGGGGCGATTGATAATGAAATGACTGGGGAAAATATCATTGTTATTGGTGAGGTAGCTAACGTTACTCAGCTATTTACTCGTACGTCCAACAAGTCTTTTGTCAAGGCCACAGTAGAAGACATTAGCGGCGGCGTTGAGGTTGCAGTGTGGCCTGGGGTGTACGATAATAATACTGGAGGATTGTGGCAGGTAGGGAACTTGCTTCAGCTTGAGGCGACAGTTAAGATCAGGGATGATTCAGTGCAGCTCAATGTTAATAAGGTATGCACCTATCAGTTACCGGTAGTCCATAGTGAGGAGGTCGTTTCTAATCTCCCTGATGAGCCAGGGGTAATGATTGAAGAAGACCCGTCTGACATTACCTTAAACCATAAACGCAGCTTCGTAGTCAGTATCGCTCAGACCAGTGGTGTGTCCGATGATAAAGCTCGCCTCGAAGGCTTGATTGCCATTCTTAAAGGATTCTCCGGAAAAGATGAGGTTACTCTACGTGTGGAAACTGCAGACAAGTTTGTTAACCTCAAGTTACCCAGCACTAACTATTGCCCTGAACTACGCCAGCGGCTGGTAGAACTGGTGGGAGAAGATGGAGTAAAGCTGGAGTTAACGGATGGAGCTTAAGGTTATTTATGAGGACGGGGACTCCTGAGATATCTTTAAAGTACCCCATAATGTCCATGCAATCGCACCGCAACGCTACAGAATCAAAATCTAGCCGTCTTTAATGGCCTGTAAATGTTTGGGGGTGCGGCTATTGTTGCCGAAGGGTTCACCAGTTGCCTGAGACAAACCATTGATATAGTATTTGTTCGGCTAATTTAGAGGACGAACTTGACATTATAAGAAGACATATCTGGTATAATAAAAACAAACTGGGTGGGAAATATC
>CAYFEZ010000126.1:0-4310 GCA_964342215.1 uncultured Dehalococcoidales bacterium
CAGGATAACCATCGCCTCAACAGTCTGCTCCCCTGCCAGCCTCTCTGGTCTAACCACATACCGTCGTATAATACCCCAGGCAGCACCGGTCATAACCAAAACAGCCATTACATCCATAACCCAAAGGTAATAGAAGAAAAAGCTAGTATTCTCCAGCGTCTCGGATACGCCAAAGCCAGCGCCAATGATAATGAAAAGGAAGTAGAAGAGGGCAAAAGTAGAGAAGCCCCAGAACATAAAAGCATGACCGACGCTTGCCCTATCCCTAGGGGTCAAGTTTTTTAGCTGACACCACTGCGTAAGTACGATTATACCAGTGTCAATGACTCGTCTCACTATCTGGCGAAAGCCCCGCTCTTTCTGTCCTAAGAACATGTAACGCACCAGTTGGTACATTCTGCGTAGGAATAAAGCCACCGCCACAACAGTTATCCCCCAAAATAGGGCATACCCCGGAAGGCCTAAATACGTAATGCTGGTTGCCGACATAATTACCCCCCTTTTATCAGACTAACTAAGAAAACCTAACGATTAATTTTAGCGCAGACGGGTACTAGCCACAAAAATACCCAGAACTATAGCGAGCAGGTCAAAGACTACATTAAGTGGACCAAAATTAAGCCACCAACGGAAAGGAATCCCAAAAAAAAGACTGACAAACCAAAGGCTAACCAGACAGCTTATCACTACCGCAATGCCACCAATAACGGCTAGCCCGATACCACGTTTACGGTTAACCGAGAGGCTAATAAGCTCTCCTATGGCATAACCAGCCCCAGCGGCCAGTAGTAAATTAAGAAAAAAGAAAGGCACAAAGCCCCTCGCCACTGCCCAGACAATGCCAGAAGCAACCGCCATACCTAGCCCGGTTCCGCCCGCTCTCAGATAGTATTGTGTAGAAATACGGAAGGTAGGTAACTTGTATAGCTTGGCACAATCCGGACACCTAGCACCCACCGAAGTTTGCACCAGGCACTTAGGACATATCGGCTTACCACACTTACTACACCTTAAGTTAGTTTCAGCACTAGGGTGAGTGGCACAATTCATTCAGGCAACTCTTCCTTTACTTCTTCACCCTTTATTAAGCCGGCTTTAGAGGAGGCTTGATGTATCCAAGTTTGTCTATCCCGTATATCCCGGTCAAAAAGCAAACGGTTAATAACTATCTGAGACAGAGGTGTTGATTCACTAAGCGAAGTCCTCGGCGTTATCAACCTCTTCGATAACGCTAGAAAAAATAGTGCCCCAAAGCCCGACGTAATCGGTAACCTTTCACTAATGTCCAGTGGTTGACCGAGGAACCAACTGAAAATGGGTAACGAAGCTAATGTTAAAGTTACCCCCAGAGGTAACTGCCGTATTGGTGCCAGCAAATAGGGCATCACCAAGATTATTAAACCCAGTTTTGGAGATAGCATGGTAACAACGCCTAGCGTAGTGAAAATACCGCGCCCACCTTGAAAACGAAGAAAGACCGACCAGTTATGACCGATAACGGCAAAGATACCTACTGTTACCTGCTGAACCGCACCAAACCCCAGTAGTTGAGCCACCCATACGGTTAGTGCCCCTTTACCGATGTCCAAAATAGCTACCGGGATAGCCAGCCACTTAGAAGCGGCACTAAGTACATTAGCCGCACCAACCTTGCCCGTACCGTATTTCCGAATATCGATACCACGGACCCATTTTGCTGCCAGATAAGCTACTGGTACAGAACCCAGAAGATAGGCAACTATTATTAGTAACACAAATTCAACAGACATTACCACTCCGCAAAATACTATTGATTGGCCAACTTCAGCACTCGCTTCTCCGCCAAAGCTATAAGTCGCTCCGCTGACTCTATGGGCACATTAGCACCACCAATCATGGTCTCCGTAGTATCATCCAGTCCATGGTAATCGCTACCACCGGTAGTGATAAGATCATATTTATTGGCCAAACTAACCAACCGCTTAATTTCGTCATCAGTATAGCCGTTATAGTAGACTTCAATGCCTACCAGACCGGCTGCTTTTAGTTCAACCACTACTGTTTCCAGATTATTGATAGTTAGAGGGTGAGCCAACACAGGCAACCCGTTAGTCCGCAATATTAGTTCCGCAGCCTCTCCCGGGGTCATCTTCTCCCGCTCAACGTAAGCCGGCCCACCCCGGCTTATATATTTGGCAAATGCCTCCTTAAACGAGGAAATATAACCATCCTCTAACATTACTTGAGCAATGTGAGGGCGGCCAATAGAACTACATCCGGCTAATTCCTGAACTCTCCCCCACTCAATCAGAATGCCAAAATTTCTCAGTTTAGCCACCATCTGCTGAGCCCTTCTCAGCCGAGATTGGCGAAATCGCTGCAGAGCAGCCAAAAACTCACTGTCAGTACAATTTACAAAGTAACCCAAAACGTGAATTTCACCCTGCGGGACATCAGTGCTAATTTCCACACCGGATATGACATTCATCCCGGGAAAGGACTTAGCCACTTCCAGAGCTGGAACTACGCCGTCCACGGAATCATGGTCAGTAATAGCAATAATGGTGAGTCCATGCTCTGCCGCTTTACCAACAATTTCTGCCGGGCTGAATTTCCCATCCGAAACAGTAGAGTGCAAATGAAGGTCAACCCGGGACATTATTCCACCTCCCGGTAAATTCGATTAACACTTGTTGCCTTCCCACTAGCCTCATCTATCTGGACCAAGACAGCGTCAAACATTACTTTACCTTTAGCTACAGAGAAACGGTGGCGTATTGCCGTCAGAAAGAACCGGATTACGGGTTCAGCATTGACACCGATAACTGAATCGACCGGACCGGCCATGCCAATATCAGTAACATACGCAGTGCCCTGAGGTAATAATTGGGTATCAACGGTACCCACATGAGTATGAGTACCGAACACCGCACTGACACGTCCGTCCAGATATCGCCCCATTGCCACCTTCTCCGAGGTCGCCTCAGCATGAAAATCAACGATAATGACTGACGGCTTATGCTTAACTTCAGTCAAAAGTTTATCCATAGCTCTAAACGGACAATCGGAATTACCCATAAAAGTTCTCCCTAGCAAGTTAACTACCATAACCTGATCTTTAACCAGATATCCCCTACCCGGTACGCCCGGTGGATAATTTAACGGACGAAGAACGGACCTATTATCTTCCAAATAGGAAAAAATTTCCTTATGAGTCCAGATATGGTTACCTGAGGTCAACACGTCCACACCAGCATTAAATATTTCCCCAGCTGTAGCCGGAGTCAGGCCCAAACCACCAGCCGCATTCTCCGCGTTAGCAATAACCAGATCTAGTCCATATTGCCGGCGCAGTCCGGGAATAAGTTCACCTACTACCCGCCGACCCGGGGTCCCTATAATATCACCAACCACCAAAATTAACATTAGCCCTTAAGCACTTTCATCCCTTATTTAGCGTAGTCTACCACTCTGGTCTCCCGGAGTACGGTAACTTTTATTTGACCAGGATACTCCAGCCCTTCCTCTATCTTCTTAACAATGTCCCGGGTCAGTCTCATTGCTTCCAAATCATCAACTTCCTCTGGTTTAACCAAGATACGGATTTCACGTCCAGCCTGAATGGCAAACGATTTCTCCACTCCCTTGAAACCTGTAGCTATATCTTCCAGAGCTTTTAGCCGCTTCAGGTAATGCTCCAATGTCTCACGTCTTGCCCCTGGCCTAGCACTACTGATAGCATCAGCCGCCGACACAATAAAGCCCCAAATACTGGTAGTATCGGTCTCAAAATGGTGCTCAGCGACACCCTGAACTACCTCCGGCGACTTATCCCATTGCCTTACCAAATCAGCCCCGATAGCGGCGTGATTACCCTCTACCTCACGGTCTACTGCTTTACCAATATCATGAAGCAACCCAGCTTTCTTAGCTATAGCCACATTGGCTCCAAGCTCTCCCGCCATCATACCACTCAAATAGGCAACTTCAATACTATGCCCAAGAACATTTTGCCCATAACTTGTGCGATACTTAAGCCTGCCAAGCAGTTTAGTTAGTTCAGGGCGCAATCCATGCGCGCCCACTTGGAAGGCGGCTTCCTCCCCAGCCTTAGACATAGAACTATCCACTTCATCCCTAACTCCGGCGACTACCTCTTCAATACGAGCGGGATGGATACGGCCATCGAGAATCAGTTTAGTTAGTGACAAACGTGCTATCTCCCGTCGCACCGGGTCGAAACCAGACAAGGTTACCGCCTCCGGGGTATCGTCAATAATTAGGTCAACACCAGTAGCCTGCTCTAGTGCCCTGATATTACGACCCTCTCG
>CAYFEZ010000127.1:0-4308 GCA_964342215.1 uncultured Dehalococcoidales bacterium
GCTGTAGTGTAATAATTTGTGTCTGTATTCACTAAGGCGCTAACATCTACACTAAAGGCACCAAAGCCTGTAGTGCCACTATAATCTATTTTTTCAGTACCTGCATTATATGCCCCACCAGTCACATAATAATTAGCTCCAGTATCATCTGCTACCCATGACATAACTCCAGCATCAGTAGATGTCAAATGAAAACCACCTGTGGCGGGATAAGCTACTGGAAGTGTATATATTTGGTCTTGCGTATTAATGCCCGCCTTTAACATTATATAATAGGCGCTGTCATCTGTATCAGGTAAAAACTGAATGTAGCCCGGATTGTTGTCATTACCTCCAGCAACAAATCCAACCGTATCCCAATGCCCAGCCTTACTATCAATCTGTCCACTAACGTCTAAAGTTCCACTTATCCCTACGTTATCTTGAAAATCAGCCTCGTCTTCTGCTATAAGTTCGGTCTTTAATATATTAGTAGCTCCACTAAGAATTAAATTACTAGAGCCATCTGTTTGAAGTTGTGGTAGTTCAGATAGTGTAGAAGAAGCTGTAGCATAAAAGGACCCATAATATTGAGCTCCGGGGTTAACTCCTCCTCCTGCTGCTGGAGGCCCTGCTCCTGACAAATCAACTATAAAGTCAGGGGTATCAGTCATCTTGATAGTGAGTTCTTGAGAGCCTGAATCAAAAGAAGCTCCTGAGGCGCGAGAGCGCCATGGCAACGGTACGCCTTGTGCTACGCGTTTTTTAGCTGCTATAGAATCAATAGTTGCCATAAATTATTTTCACCTTCATACATTTTGACCTTCTTACGACTAGAAAGAAAAGGTGGGAGCGATTAGGGGCTCGCTCCCTGCTGAGCCCTTGTTAATTAAACGAATATCTCTATGCGTTTATAATAACTACCCCAGACATCGGGCTTGTAACCTTCAGTCCGTATCTCATCGACATGTAAGAACCGACAATTCCGAATCCCGGATTTGCCTCTTCTACAGTCAATGGACGTCTTTCCACATATGCCATTGGCTTAGTGGTGTTATCCCACACGAAAATCCTATCAGGAGGACACCATGCGTTAACAACAACACTGAGACCATAAAGGTTTCCAATGGTTGCCGTAGCGAATGTGTTCTTGAACGAACTAACTTCCTCAACTACGTGAGGGCCAGCGTTCGACATCGCCACAGTAAAGTCCGCCAAGTTCAAGAGAGTCTTGTAGTGAGCTGGGGAAATCATTAAGGTGTTAGCATTATAGCCGTGTCCACCAATAAGTTCCATAGCGTCTGTCAAGTCACTCAATGCAATTGTTCCAGCTGTTGCGCCAGAAGCGGATGTCATGTAGTGACTTGTCTGAAGCGTGCCAGAAGCTGTTAGACCGTATGAATAGTTACGTCCAACATTAATTTCGGAACCACTTCCTAGGAAACCACCGTAAACATTATCGCTAAAGTCTACAATATTTGCCTCAGTTGTGGCTGCTACGATACTTGCACCGTCAACACCAGTATTAAACGTAGTGTCTAAGATACCAAGCAATGCATAAACAACGTGCTTAGTCATGTGGCGGTCTACCGCCCTGCGTGCTTCATTCAAAGCCATCTCGACTTCATTGAAACGTGAATCTTCAATCATACGTCGGGTTACACCTAACGCCAGTCCCCACTCGCCTACTGAAACTCTCTCGGAGCGCAGATTAGTGTGCTGATATTTGGGTGTGTTACCCTCGTTGATTTCTTCCATACCCATGGAAGGCTTTGCGAATGTGATATCAATATCACCGCCAGTCTCTGTGGTCATAGGTTCTGTAAACATCGCCATTGCAGCAAGGTCAGTGACCTTGTAGTCTTTAATAGCGTCTTTATAGTCTATGAGTACACGTTCCCCAGTTCCACCAGTCGCTGCGTAAGCGCCAGTGTTAAGGGAAGTAAGTAGACCGGGTGCCAAATTATCATTTAGTGCTACCATAATAATCACCTACCCTTAGTGGGTTATCACCTTAGTTAAACCCGCTCCGTCGTTGTTCTCCAATGTAGTTGCTTGACAGTTTGTAGCGCCAGCAGCATTAGTAGCTATGGTCAATTGACCATCTGTAGTTCCTAACATCATGCCCACGCCAGCCGCTTGGTCATCACAATACACTTTTAGAATAACGCCGTGTCCACTTATGACACTAACAATATTTCCTGATGTAATGGTCGTGAGGGCGTAACCAATCGCAGCGAACTCACTGTCGCCAGAATTAGCCATCTTAGCTTCGCCGCTGGAATTGATTGCTACTGCATATCCAGCAGTGCAAGTTTCCGTTGCTACGAATGGTAAGATACGTGCCGGAGCACCACCATCATTTATCAAAATTTCTGTTGCCATATTTAATTACCTCTTAATACTTCTGGGTTAATTTTAATGCGCCCAGTTTTCTCATCCATCTTGACTGCAAATTTTCTCTCGGATTCCGCTGGAACAGCTTCTCCCTCGTTGGATTTACCCTTTCCGAAGGTACGTTCTGTGTCCTCAGGTACCGGAAGTGCAGCAAGAGCTTCGCTGAAACCAGTCAGCCTTGGTTCATCCCAAGCTGAGAGCTCTGCGGTGCGCGTTTCTTTATTATCCTCGGCCAAGGTTCCGAAAACCAGTTCCTTGGATAGAATAGCCTCTACAACACTAACCTTTCGAGCTTCGGCTTCCGCAACAGCCCTCTCTTCCTCAGCAGCCTTGAAGCCCTCAATAAGCTTGAGTGCCTCTTCGTACTGATTAGTAAGTTCTGTTTTGGATGCTGTCATCTCGTCCAGTTGTGTGCGTAGGGAGGCGAATTCGCGCTCCACAATGTTCTCCGCTTCGGAGGAACCTTTTACAGGAGTTTCTTCAGTCATACTTATGTCCTCTTGTTTTCCGTCTGAACATTCACATGCGCAGTCTTTCCCACCACAACCGCAGTCAGGGTGTTCATCCTTCACATGCAAATCACACTTCGTTCCAATTATACATTCCTCGCAGACGGGGTCCATTGTTTTATTATCAATGAAACTAACCTCTGTTGGGCGAATGTTCGTTGCGAACGTATCCCCCATCACATCAATATCATTGGAAAACCAATCAATGCTGACATGAGTTATGTCTCCATCCTTCACTTTATCTATCACTTCTTGTCCCCGTTCATTCTTGTTGTCAACCTTAGCTGACATCCTAATAGCGGACTTTCCATTCTCCATCTCAAACACCTCAGGATTAGCAGCCATGCCAATTAAATCGTCTGGCGTTCTTTGATGATTGAAATATATAGGTAGCTCGTTAAAAGCTTCTATATTCTTCTTTAATATCTCAGGTTCTATATAAACCTTTTGTTGTATATCATCTTCTTCATACTCATGAGGGCCTGATGTTATAGCTATAACCGGGAAAGTAACACTTTCAAGGTTCCCTTCTTGCGTAAATGATATATTATCTTCTTCTCCTAGAGATAGAGCAAAGGTGCGTCTTTTTTCATCTTCGGCGATAGTTCTACCGAACTGTCTCTCATACCCATTCTCATCAGCCCACATGTTACACATGCTAGCAGCCATCTCTTTGTGGTTTTCAACACCACGTTCTTTTAATGTAGACCCAACTGATACTACACACTTGTCATAACTCATGCTCTCTTCCCCTTTGCGTTTGCTGAGGGTTTATTCCCTCTATTTTGAGCTCGAGCACTTTCTTCTTTTTTATCTGTACTCTTACCACCAGAAACATTAACGTTCTTATCACTAGGCCCTTCTGCGGGTTGCCCTGCCATCTTCACAGCCACATCTTTCAACATATCTAATTCTACCACACCTTCAGGGTCAAGACCGCGCTCTTCCCTAACTTCTCCGGGTGATAACACTCCTTCAGATAGATATATCATATCTGTCTTAGCTTTAGTGAATGAATCCTCAACATTAATCTGCCTAAACTTAAATTTAGCCTCACCATCTTCCAGTTGAGGCATCAATTGAGCATTCAGCGCAGCTTCAATCATAGTCTGTAAATATCTAACATATGGTTCAAAAATAGGCCTAGCTTTATCTGGGTCTGTCCACATAGTTTTAGGTACCTTAAGAGCCATATGTATCTTATCTAATATATCATCAGTATATTTACCATACTCAAAAGCTCGTTGGGTTCCTTGTAGTTCTTTAATTTCTATATCATTACCGTGAATGATATCTTCACCGGGCGCTAACGAATTGAACGCGTCCACCACTTCGTTAATTTTGTCAGGACCATAAGGCATATCGGGAAGTCCACAAGATATATCAAAGCGAGAAGAAGCATACTTGTTGAGAGCGGCTCCGA
>CAYFEZ010000128.1:0-4275 GCA_964342215.1 uncultured Dehalococcoidales bacterium
TGGCAGGTCATTTACCCTTAACGAGTTTGTAGACTGCCATTCTCCGTTTTTGTCCATATACCTTCTCTGAAGGGATATGCTCTTAAACGTCACATCCAGGCCTTCTTTATTCTTGCCTTGGTTGTCCCAAACGCTTGCAACAATGGCGCCTGTAGAAAACTTTTTTTCCGGCATATTGCCAGATACTTTTTCTGTCTTTATGTTTGTATTCATTTTACTTACCTCATTCCTTTCGGTTTTTATTTCAACATCCCCTTGATTGTGAGCAGTTAAAGCTCCAGGGATGGAGGTGCTATATGATTTCTCATACAACAAGTATATAATGTGATGATTCCTTTATATATCTCATGCGCAGATGTCCAGTGGACATAAAAATAGGATTTTGGACTTACAAGCCTTAAAGAGTTAAAATTTTAGGGTTTTAGAATGTCCAGTGCTTGTCCAGTGTATATATTGCTAAATATACGTTAAAATTAGGGATAAATCAACAACAACCATCACCAAAAAAAACATTTTTTCCAGTAAAGAACCAGTTTTAAAAAAACCATTGGTTCTTTTATTTAGTAAAGGGTAAAATGGCTTTATTCCTTTTTTTGTAAGAGCATCCATAAACAAATGGGAAAAATATCCAGCTAAAACAGCAATTCCGAGTTCTTCATTAATCCCATAAAAAATAAAAAACAACACTAATGGAATGTAAACTGCATGTAAAAAACCTCTATGGCCGAAAATAAAGTTTATTATTTTTGATGTCCACTTGTATTTTTTCCCGATTTTAGATTTTGTTTCATCAATATCAGGAAAAATTGAGAAAAACACTGCTATTAAAACAAAAACCAGTTTATTTTTAATATTAAAAAAGTCTATTGCCAATAAGGCAGTAAGAAGCCCAAATGCCAAATGAGTATAATACATCATAGTTAGAAATACAGATAACAAGACTATTAATTATTTTCTACTTTCTTGGTTTCTTCATTAAGTTTTTTGATTTCATCTTCAGGATTTGGGTTTAAAGAAACATCATTTGCTACAATCTCTATCTTGTCAAAGAAAAGGTTTTTTTTGATCCTGCCGTCAACCTTGATAATAGTTCCCAGTAATCCTGTTTTGGCTTCTTCAAATTTTTCCGGGCTTTCCTTGTACTCTAAAACTTTTTCCTTGTTTGAATTAAGGAGCTTTTCCATGCTGTTTCTGAAAAAAACAGCCCTTATAGTTTCTGTACCGTCATCCAGGACAATATTCATAACATAAGAAAAATCCGGCTCGACTTTGTTGTGCGCATCGCACATAAAACCGCCCTCTACATTTTTTGCCCTTTTGCTGCATTCTGGGCATACCTCAAAAAATTTTGGCTCAAATGCCTGCACTATTGTACCTAAAAGCTCCACATTGCCGTCAGCTTCTGTTAATTGATTAATGGATTTTCTTTCGGCGCTTGATTGTGCTGTAGTTTGCTTTACTTCTCCAATACTTTCTCCAGGAGGATTCAATATCAACTGGCTTCTTTCATTCAGATGCAGCTCTTTCCTTCCGTTGTTTTCCCTGACATAGCCTCCGACTATCTTGATTATATTCCCTTCCTGGATATTATTGATATTATCGGCCTGGTCTCCCCACATAGCAACCCTTATTGTTCCTGTTTCGTCCCCTATAACTAAAGAGGCTACTTTTCCCTGCCGGTTGTTTGTTGTGAATTCCCTTAACTCATATTTCTGCATTACTTTTCCGACAGTCTCAACATTCCTCAACCCTACAAGGATGTTCTTTATCTGCAGTTTCCCGCTTACAGAATCAAAAAGTTTAATCCCAAGTTCATTTGCAACGATATGGGCAGCGCCTTCTTTGCTTATAAGCCCGGAAAGCTGTTTCATCTTGCTGTCTATTTTTTCGTTAAGCTCTGTCTCAGAAATATCTGCCTCTTTTTTTATCCTTTCTATTATCTGCTCATAAGGTATTTTTATCATCTTTTTATACTATAAAATACATTTCTTTAAATAATTTTGTATGCTAAAGGATATTTAAGCTGTTCTTTTAAAAGGCTTATTCTTAAGATTCTTGTTTTAACTCCGGAAACTGCAACGCAAACTTGTAATCAACATTATTGGTTTCAAAACAGAACCTGAATTTTGTTTTTGGTTTTATATCGCATTTTGGGCTTGTAGATATATCCTGCTCGGCAAGTATTTTTCCATTTTCATCTTTATGCAAAAACATTTCTTCTCCATTAAACTTAAGAATATCATCGCTTAATTTAATATCTTTATTATTTATTGATATTCGACCTTCACTGGAATCTTTCTCAATAACAATTCCATTATCATTTTTTATTATATTGTAATTCTCCTTTCTGGGATTTTCCCTGCAAACACAATTTTTGTCTTCTGACTCTAAACAGCTTTCAAAATACTCTGCAAACTCGAGAAGCTTTTCTTTTTCTTCTGTTTCGCAGTTTTCTTTTAGTTGTAAGTTATCTTTACTGAATATATCCAATGCATTCTCATTAAGGCATAGTATTAAATCTTCAGGGTTTTTGCATGCTTCCATTAATTCTTCAGAGCTCTTGACTAAGTTCTCGTAATCAGATAAAAAATTTATAGTATTTGCCCTGAATGATGGTTTTATGCTGTAAATGCCGTAAAATTCTGATTGCTCTGGTTGTTTGGTCATTATTATAGCTGCTCCTGTTATTGAAGTATCTCCATTTATTTTTGGGTCTTCTTCAATTTCTCCATCTCCGATTGTAATTTTTAGGTCATTGACTGCAAGGCCTATAACATCCAGCTTATCCTCTTTTTCTTTTAATTCTATTTCATAGTTATCTTTTGGGATATCTGATTCAGGATAATTTAAAAGGTATTGGTTCAGTTTTTCATTGAACTTGAATATGAAATTGTTCTTGATAATCTCTCTGTCCGGAAAGCATTTGTTTAAATTATTTTTTTCATCTAAAGCAGTCCATAATCTATACTCAAGATAATCACCGCACCCGTTTTTTTCAGCATATCCTCCTTTTTCAGCTAATTTGATTATGGTTTGTTGGGCTGAAAATTTCGCGGATTGATCTGTGTAAAATAAAATCTTTTCAGCTTCGATTGATGATTCTATTAGACTTAAAGAAGATTCTCCTATAATGCCAAACTCACGTTTAATATTTGTGCTGCCAATATAATTCAATATAATAGCGAGTATAAGCCCAGCAATTAATCCGTAAACCAATACTTGTCCTTTTTTTCCTTTCATAACAATCATTTTTTAGTTAACTAGTTTGAATAGAAAACAACTTAATTTCTATTAAGCTGTTTTCATTATTAGTTGGAATTACAACTGTTGAAACTTGCCTCTTAGACCGATATGGTGTTACGGGTATTTTAGATTCTATCTCAATTCCATTTCTCCCGGAATGTTCTATATCTAATGACCAGGTGGAATAATCTGATACCAGGTGGCTTTTTGAAAAATGGTCATCTGTTTTTGATTTTAGTTGATTAAACGAATCTTTATCCTCGATTAAAAAGTAGTCAGCTATCGCGTCAGCTATGTTTTGTGTACCTTCTGGTTCAAATGGGGCTCTAAGATAATTTAATAATAATTGGTCAGAGTCTTTGCTTAGGACATTTAATGCTACACTCTCTTTTAGGGCATCTGTTTTGTTTAGGCTTGCAAGATGGAATAGTAAGAATGTAAAAACAAGGAATAATACCACCAATACCATAGATAAAAAGTCCTCAACTTGTGATTTTTTATTTAGCATTCTGTACCTCAATAAAAAGTTTTGCTGGTTTTATTTCTCCGTTGTCCTTGATAAAAATATACTCAGTTTCTGCTTTTTTAAGGAATCCTTCCCAGTTTTTAGTGTTCAATGTTATCTTATTTTTCCCATGATCAATTGTCAACCTATAGGCTTTCATATTAGTATTGTCTATGTTATAGCAATTATCGAGATTAACTTTGTTAAGTTTTTCTAAATCTAAAATATTGGGATATATCCTTCCAGTATCTTCATCTTGAAAAGCGAAACAAGATGGAGAATTTAAGAATCTTTGAACTAGGATATAGTCTTCTAAACCTAAAGGTATTTTGCTTATTTCTGATCTATCTGAATAGGTAAACCACATTATAATCAAGAAAGTGAGTACTGTTAAAAATCCGAATATACCGTAAAAAATCATTTTTCTTGCTGAAATTTCAGATTTTTTAATAAAAAATAATTTTAAATAATTCATTTTAAGTTATTGAAGGTGTATCCTCAGATATTTTTATCTCATCATTTATTTT
>CAYFEZ010000129.1:0-4267 GCA_964342215.1 uncultured Dehalococcoidales bacterium
ACAACCTTTTCATGCTTGTGTGTATCTCTACCGGATTAATAGCCATGCTTGTCCCCCTTATTCTGATCATATGAACCAGTCCACCGCGCCTTGATATCCCTCATAATTATGTTAAAATCGGGCAAGTAAGTAGTGAGGAAAGGAAATAATCCGACCTCCTGACTGTTGGGATTTCAGGTGTCTTTCCCGGCCATCTTTGAAGCTAAAAAGAGTGTTTCGAAGGCCAAGAACACCAGGCTGACTCTTAATCAGCAGGTTACAAGCTCAAATCACACTGCTGCCACTTATTTTTTAAACACGTTTGAGGTATCGCATGAATCCCCTTTTAAATATTACCTAACATATTTGCCTAACTTTTAACTATTATTTTTACGATAATATTACGATTGCAGGCCCCTTTAATATTATCTTTAACGTGTAGAGATATATCATATCTTCCCCGCTCAACTAAGAAAACGCCTTAAAGTATAAGAGACTATGGGCTAAAATGACCAATTGCTTATTCTGTTCAACTCAGTGTCCGGCAAACGGATGGCCTAAACGTCACTTGCCTAATTATCGCTGGAACTCTCCACATGATGGAAAATGCCAAAATTTAAGCTAGCTGAGAACAACTTCAAAACCGCTAGCATTCCGAATTCCTCTGGTAGAACCAGCCCCCTTAAATAGACAAAGGGTGGTATAATTTCCTTAACCAAGTGATAGTTAATCAAATCCGACAGTTATATCTGGTACTCGGCTATACTAAACTGTAGTATGGTATCCAGCCGATCCGGTTGATATGGCGGGCAGGGTAATGACGGGTAATCATTGAAATGCATGGTCAAAAAGTCGGCACAAGCTTAGTTTTATTGGAGATTCAAAATGAAAGAATTAAAACACTCAACGTATAGGCAGACTGCTAAAGCATCAAAAAGCGATGTCATCACTATCCCTCCCGGGGAGACTATCTTCTGGATATCTCCGCAAAACATGGAAAGACTAAGTAGGATTTCTGATAGGTCTGAGCGAGGGGAGCAAGTAAATGTACTTATCCGCGGACCCAAGGGGTGTGGTAAAACCACTCTGGCCAGACAATTCGCTTACCTATTCCGGCGACCATTCCATGAAGTTCACTGTGGAGCGTTCATAGACGCGGAGCAGTGGTTCGGTAAGGACAGGCTTGATGATGGAGGAACATGGTACCGTAAAGCTAAATTTATACACGCCATTGAGACACCGTTCTCCGTAAACCTTCTGGATGAGATAAACCGAGCCCATCCGGAAGTACTAAACGCTATATTGGGATTACTTGACTGGCGTCGCTCCATTTGGAGTGATGACCTTGGTTATGAAGTCAAGGTAGCCCGTGGCGTAGTGTTCTTCGCTACTATTAATGAAGGGGACGACTACTACGGGATTAACCCACTGGATGCTGCCTTAAGAGACAGATTCCCCAGGACTATAAAACTCAACTATCCACCTCCTAGAGAAGAAGCCAAAATCCTTCAGAAGTATGGGCTAGCAAAGGAAACGGCGGATATGCTGATTCTCTTCGCAAATACTCTGAGGAAGATAACTAATCCAGTTCCAATATCGACAAGGCAGCTACTTGTGGCAGCTGAAGAGCTCGTAGACGGTGCTTCCTTAAAGGAGGCAGTGGAAACTTCTATCATCAATGGCATAGAGGATACCCCAATGCAGAAGGTGTCTCTACAAGCTCTTCAATGGCTAGAAGACAATCCCTACGTGGATGATGATTGCGATATTATACCGCTAGAGCAAAACAATGGCTAGAAACCTCTCTGACTATTGGCGAATAGATAGATCCCGAAATAGTATACAAGATCTGGCATCAATATGGGATGGGGCCACTCAGGCAATCGAGCTATTAAATGCGGGATGTGAAGTGAAGTGGGCAGAGCCATTACCAACTTCCTATGCCAGAAACCTCATTGGTTTGGACCGCAGAATACTAGATGGCTTTACCGCACCAATACAAGGCCAGATTGTTGATGTAGTAATTGGCCTCGCCATCCACAAAATGGGACACGAAAAGTGGACTGAGCCTGTCACCAATTATACTGATTGGCATAACTTGCCATCAAACGAGAAGAAGGAGCTAAATAAGATATACCACATCATGGAAGATGCTTATGTTAGTTCACGATTGGGTAGAATATCCAATACTCTTTCTGAATATGCCATAGCAGTGAGGAAGGCTATGTATCCCAAAGATAGTCAAGATATTGTGCTTTCGCCGGAGTCTTTCACTAGGGATAACCTCATCGAGATCTGGGCAGCAGTGTCTTTATACGATAAACAATCGCCCAAAAATACCCCTAAAGAAATAACCGAAGCATTGTCCCAGCTTGTACAAAAAACCATTGACTATAGCAAAGTGGAGAAATCTAAGAGAAGACTCATTATGGCCGTGAACACCTGGCAATGGTTACAGCAGTTCCCTAGAAGAGCTACAAGCCGAGATATAGATCAAGCGATACTGGAAACTACGAGCAAAGCCCTTGGAGGAAAACGTAGTAGAGAAGAGGGAAATAACCAACTCTTCGACCGGCTCCACAGAAACATCTACGGTGGCAATCAATCGGGAAGTATCCAAGACCTGAGTCACTATTTGAGCAATCGAATCGAAACTTATCTCGGTTGTGACAAGGCTAGGGGGAGAGATGAATCTCTCCCTAATCAGGTGGAGGATCTTACGGGCCAACTTCACCATATGGGGGTTACTGCCAATACTACAAGTATCAAGGACGCTTCCTATGACGCCTCGTCTTACAATAGAGTAAAGGCTATGGTCTATAAAGAAATCCAGCAGATTTACCGTATTTTCTCTCAGCTCGATATATTAGAGTCAAGATGGAGGCATGGGCTTAGAGACGGCAAGCTAGATGGTAGAAAACTATACAGGATAGGCGTAGGCAAAACCACAGTGTTCAAACTACGTGATAGGCCCAACAATTCGTCATTAGCCGTAGTTCTTCTTCTAGACGTCTCGGCTTCTATGAGTCCTTACTGGATCGATGTTAATAAGACAGCCTGCATATTTTCGGAAGCCTTAAGGCCATTATACCCTAAAGTACGGCATGAAGTAATTACCTATACGGCCAGCGGATTACATTCAGGCGCTGATGTGCAACTGTCGCGATTAGCTTCATTTAAGATGAAGTTAGCTATGAAAGACATTTGGATGAATGGCGGTACTCCCTCCGGGGAAGCTATTGCATCAGCATTACTACTACTGAGGAGAAGGATAGCTCACCGAAAGGTAATAATCCATTTCACTGATGGCCGCCCCAAAGACGAACGCACGGTACGACAAGCATTGGAGCAATGCCAAAAGGATAAAGTCGATGTTATCACCATATCAGTGGATATTAAGCAGGATGACCTGTACGGTGAAGGTAAAGGAGTCGTCATTAATGAAATTCCTGAACTCCCCAGTGCGGTGATGGGATTACTCCAAAAAATATATAGATAAGCGTCTTATTCTTCCCAATACGACAAAAAACGTACTTACCTGTCAGTCAGTGCCAATAAAATATAGTTAACATCGTAGATGTTCTGTATACCTTTGGGGAAGTAGAATTTTGTCATCCCTTGACAGGCAGTCCTACGGTATGCAAGTATTCTAGGCATGGAAGGAAATAAACGGAGGTGATAAGCAAATGCAAGCATACTGCATGAAATGCAGAACCAAAAAGGAAATGAAAGATGCTAAAGCAATAACCATGAAGAATGGCAAACCAGCAACTCAGGGCGTATGCCCGGCATGTGGGACAAAGACGTTCAGAATCGGGAAGAGTTAAAATAATGGCATACATTCTAAAAAACTAATAAGCTGAATGTAGTCGTCCAGTCCCTCAGTCATTATTCGTACTTTGCGTTGTAATATTGCTAGTAAAGATTCCCAGCATAGTATAGGCAAGGTAGAGCGGGGGTCTGTTTGTCCAAAACCATTCCAATCTGTACTGCAGTGTGTAGTATCGCAAAAGACCTTTCGGGGGGAAATTCGGATATGAGAGAGGAGACAGCATGTAGCACCTGTACGCCAAGCTATTGACAAGCCGCTCGGACGGGGGATATACTGCCATAAAGTCATTATAAGGAGGGTTTCAAATTGAAGAAACTAAGAAGATTCGGAATCTTGTTGGCGCTGTGTTTGGTAGTAGTTTTAGTTTTTACCAGCTGCGCCTCGAAGGCGACACCTACGCCTAAAGCACCAGCACCAGCACCGGCACCAGCACCAGCACCAGCACCGGCACCGGCA
>CAYFEZ010000130.1:0-4247 GCA_964342215.1 uncultured Dehalococcoidales bacterium
TGAAGACAATGAAGCGGAAATTAAAAGGGGGTGGATCAAGAAAGCCCATACTATTTCCGAATTGGCCGGAAAACTGGCGGTAGACGCTGCGGAAATGGAGCACACGGTAGACAAATGGAATAACCAGTGTATGGCCGGTAAGGATACGGCATTTTCCAGAATAGCCGGTTCCATGGTTCCAATAAAGAATCCTCCCTATTATGGTGTAGAGTGTTGGCCTACAGTAACCTTAACCCAGGGAGGCCCTCAATTCAACTCAAAATGCCAAATTATAGACCCCTATGGGGAACCTATCCTTGGCCTGTATAAGGCTGGCGAACTAGGTGGGTTCTACGGACACTTGTATACACTGGGGGGAAGCCTAGCCGAATGTATAATTGAAGGTCGTGTCGCCGGTGAGCACGCAGCTCATGAGCTAATTTCGTAAAGTTATCGAACGAGGAAATACTGTTTTTTGTCCTCCACCCGTCTAAGTTTAAGTAATTTATTAGTGAGCTTAACCGGTTACTTTTATGAAAAACTTGCTTTTGTAGTATTTCAAAGCATGATGTTAGTTCGATACTTCTGCGTTACCACTAGCATCTGCGACACCAACCACACCCACCATAGCCCTATTTTGGTTTTAATATAGGCCACGATTTAGGAATACACTAACCTTTTGTGCCCCCAGCGTGCAGGCTAACATTATACAAATACAAAATGTCAACCTGCAACCCCCGCGATAATAGTGTCCACCAAATACCGTCAACCAGTCAATCACAAACAAAAGGCATATTCAGGATTTTAGATTTTACCAACCAAATCTAACCCTGGTTTAAGTGTCTCTCTCCCCGGTTCCCAACTTGCCGGACAAACTAATCCTTCATTTTCCTTAACGTATACCGCAGCCTGGAGTTTACGTAAAAGCTCCTTGGCACTTCTACCAATACTGTTATCATGGACTTCAAAAGCAACAAGAACTCCATCAGGATTAATGATGAAACTACCCCGAAGTGAGAGACCTTGATCTTCTATATAAGTACCGAATTCACGGCAAAGTTTACCAGTTGGATCCGCCACCATCGGAAATTTAATTTTACTAATAGCCGGTGATTGGTCATGCCAGGCCTTGTGAACAAACACCGTGTCGGTGCTGACACTCATTATTTCGGCGCCTAATTTTTTAAATTCCTCATAATAATTGGCGGCCTCTTCTAGCTCTGTAGGACAAATAAAGGTAAAGTCAGCGGGGTAGAATATCAGCACTAGCCATTTGCCTTTTTGCCCAGAGAGTTTAACCGTCTCTACTTCCTCGTTATGGAACGCTTGCACATCAAAATCTGGAATTCTTTGACCAATTTGTACCATTCTTAAATCTCCCTTCAAAACAATAACTATAGACACTACATATTTCGCAAATTATATGCTTACCATTAACCACTAACCATGTAAGTAGAAAAAATCTCCAGAGCGATCCGCGTCACACACGGCCAACAGCTCCATGCCGATCGCGCCTTCAGTGATGTATACAAACATTATCGCCTCACCGTTACCTCCTTCCTCTATTGAGTACTAAAACGAATATCCTCCATATAATATTATAATATCTGAATAAATGTTAAAAAGTCATAACATCAAGCAAAAAAAAGTTAAGAATTTATTACAGCAGAGCTTGACAGCCATTTTAGCCTCATGATACATTATCAGCCATTAGTATAGTAGGAGTTTTATTATGAAGATAGTTATTATCGGGGGAGGACCCAGCGGTTTCAGCGCGGCCATGGTAGCCAAAAAAGTTGGAGCTGAGGTAACTGTTGTTGAAAGAACAGATATGCTTGGTGGCCTAGGATTAGTTGCCGGAGTTGCCATGCCTGGATCAGCAATCTCTGTATTCACTGAGGAGAAGGCTCTGGGTGGTGCCGATTTAGCCGATATTTTTGATGCCATTGCTACTCACAAACTAATAGTAGTGCCTGGGGTTGGTGAGGATGTTACACTATATAATCCAGCCAGATTAGACTCAAGATTACAAAAAGCACTAAGCAAAGCCGGTGTCGAATTTATGCTCCGCAAGACCGTGGTTAATACGGAAATGTCCAACAATAAAATTAACGCAGTAATACTACAAGATGGTACCCGCATAATTGGCGATGCCTTCATTGATGCCACGGGAGCAACGGAGGGTCCTAAGGCTTGCAATGAATGGGGCAGAGGATGTGTAGAGTGCATTCTCAGGTGTCCCACATTCGGTCCACCTGGGGGTGTAGTTGAAAAGAAGGTAAAAACTGTAGCCAGTCTAAATAGCTACGGAAAACCCGGAGTAACAGGCACTTCAGTCTTAATATCCAAAGCTAGCCTATCACCAATCGTCGAAAAGCAGCTTAATGAGAATGGTTATGCCATAATACCTGTGCCTTCTGGTGTTACTATAGACGAGGATAGGATGAAGAGAGCCGGTATGCCTTTATATTTTAGGCATGATATACATAAAAAGAACATCATCCTGGTAGATCTAGGCGGAGTTGCCAAATCATTAGCGGCAGGGGGACCAATGTACGCTGGCTCGTTGAGAAGCTTCACCGGACTTGAGGACGCATTCATTATTCAACCAAACGCTGGGGCAATAGGTCACCTCGTTTCTTGGACAACAATGGCTTACCGTGATAATTCGTTAAAGGTGGATGGATTTGAAAACCTGTTCTGTGCCGGTCATAAGGCTGGCCCCTTAGTTTCTCTCCTGGCAGCAATAGTCACCGGTGACCTGGCCGGATATAATGCAGTAAAGTGGAGTATGGGACAAGACTGTTTAGAATTACCAGGAACTTTGATGGTAGGAGCTTTTATTGACTATGTCGGGCAACAGATGCGAAGCGAGGAGGGATTAAAAAGAAGATATGGAACAGAAGAAATTGAACTGCTGAAGGAATTAAAGGTCTACCGGAAAAATAGAGATGAAATAATCAAGGAGGTAGAGAACGTTGGATTAAAGGGGGTTTACCAAACCAAACTATGCGGATAGGAACACCAGCAACACGGATGGTTAATCTAAATGGGCAATAAACCAAAATAAAAAGGGAGGTAACCAGTGAAAATAAAACGATTGGTCTGTGATAATGCGGCAGTAGTAAATCTAGATGCAGCGGTGGATTTCTTCAGAGGCGCTTTGGGGGCCAAGGTATGTCCTGAGATGCCTTTCGCACCACACTTCGGGGCACGAGCCAAAGGTATATGGTTGGGGGAAGATGAGCCATACCGCATAGAATTAATTGAATCTATAAATGATGAGCTTATCATGGGGAGAAATGTGAAGAAACTGGCGCCGCGGTACTTTATCGTTTCCCTCGAGGTAGAAAATCTTGATGAATCAATTGCTGAGTTGCGGGCTAAGGGAATAAGGGTGACAGATAAACAAGATTTGTCTCCGATATATGGCCTAGGATTTGATAGTATGGAAGAAGCCCAGATACATCCGAATGATGCCTGTGGTTTGGGCATCGAACTGATTGAGCTAAAGGGTAAAGTACCACCGCCGGAAAAATGGTAACAGGATACTCCCTGTGCCCTAACCGCCGGTGTGCCGGTCTGTATTCGGAGCACGCTCGAATATTGATTACCCCAACTACCTGAAATTATCATAAAGAAAGGAGCTGGACAATCAAATCAAACATCTATTATTGGCGTACAGGAAAAATACTTGTGGCGGGAACTTTAATAGGTCTCATTGGGCTATGCTTGGCTACTGGCCCTAACCCAACTGGCCATGGTGTTGCGTAAGCAGGAACATTTAACACCCACGAACCAGTGGCTATTTGTAGCGAATAAGCTGTCTTAAGCGTAGCTCATCAGGCTACCCCTATTCGCTCTGTACCGTCTTCAAAAACACTATCCAGCTCTTCTTCTACAACATCTGTGTAATAATTGTAACCGCACTGAAGACAATGCTCATACCAACCGTAGTAGTAACTCTCCAGGTATACGTTACCACCACATTTGCTACACCGTTTTTTTATGAATCTTCCAACCATTTCATTCCGGCAGACCACACTTTTAGTCTATATTAATGGGAGTTTAACAAACTAATATATGATTTTAGTCACATTTCATAAAATCTTTGAGAAACATGCTATCCCACGTTAATGAGAATGCAGTAGGCGTAGTTTTATGATATATTATTAGGTATATTGTATCCTCGCCGAAGTGGCGGAATGGTAGACGCGCTACGTTCAGGGCGTAGTGTCCATAAGGGCGTGGGAGTTCAAATCTCCCCT
>CAYFEZ010000131.1:0-4237 GCA_964342215.1 uncultured Dehalococcoidales bacterium
AACGACCTTGCCCGCATGGCGACGTCCGAGTTGCGTCTGCTCCGTGGCGACCGCATTGCCATGGTTTACCAGGACCCGGCCACGTCGCTGAATCCCACCATGCGGGCCGGGCTGCAGGTGGAAGAAGTGCTGCGTGAGCACCTTGGCTTGGATTCGCAGCAGGCCCGGGCGCGCACGGCGCAACTCTTCGAGAGCGTCGGCCTGGCTGACCCGCACTTGATCGGCAGGCGTTATCCACATCAGCTGAGCGGCGGGATGCAGCAACGGGTGGTTATCGCTATGGCGCTGGCCTGCGACCCAGACCTGCTTATCATGGACGAGCCCACCACAGGTCTCGACGTTACAACGGAGGCGACCATCCTCGATCTAGTGGTCGACCTGAAGCAACGGGTGAACGCCGGCATCCTGTATGTGAGTCACAATCTGGGTGTGATAGCACGGGTCGCCGACCGCGTGGTGGTGATGTATTCAGGCCAGACCATCGAGCAGGCGCCCGTTGGCGCGCTGTTCAAGAACCCCAAACATCCCTACACCACGGGGCTGCTGAGTTGTGTTCCCACGCCGCCCGCGGAGAACGGGGCGGTCGCCCGGCTCAGCAGCATCCCGGGCTCTGTCTACTCCGCCGGTAAGCAGGCCGGCGAAGCTTGTCTGTTTGCTCCCCGGTGCCCGATGGCGCGGGATTCCTGCTGGTCGGAGGCGCCTGGGATGATCGACGCGGGAGGCGGCCACTGGTCGCGCTGCTTCTTCTGGAGCGATGTCCGTTCGGAGATCTGGGGCGAGACGGTGCCACGGGTTGAGAGCCGCCGCAACGGCGATACCGAGTTGGTTCTCGCGGCCAAAAGCCTGAGACGGTTCTATGGCCGCTGGCAGCGGAAGTATCTATTCTTCGGACCCCGGGTGCGAACGCCGGTCCGAGCGGTAACGGACGTCGATTTCGAGGTTGGGGCTGCCCGGACCCTTGGTATCGTGGGCGAGAGCGGCTGCGGCAAGACCACCGTCGCACGGGTGGTGGTAGGCCTGGTCCCGCAGGATCGTGGCGAGATTCGGCTGCGCGATGAGGAACTCGCCCGGCGGGTTGGAGACCGGACTCGAGGCCAGCGCGCCGCGCTGAGAATGGTGTTCCAGAACCCGACGGCTTCTCTTAATCCAAGGCTTCCCACGCGCCATGCGATCCTCCGATCGTTAAGGAAGTTCGCGCGCCTGGGCCGTCATGATAGCCTGGAGCGTGCTGTGGCATTGATGCAAGCCGTTGGGTTGGGTCCTGCGTATCTGGACCGCCACCCCGGCGAACTCAGCGGCGGCGAGCAACAGCGGGTGGCGTTGGCATCCGCGTTCGCAGCCAACCCCGCCCTCATCGTCGCCGATGAGACGGTTTCGGCACTGGACGTGTCCGTCCAGGCCCAGGTGCTCAATCTCCTGGGAGAGCATCAACGTGAGAACGGCACCTCGTTCATCTTCATATCCCATGACCTGGGCGTGGTTCGCTACGTTTCTGATGACATCCTGGTGCTCTATGCCGGGCATGTGGTGGAATCGGGACCGACGGAATGTGTGCTGAACGCACCGTCACACCCGTACACGGAGACGCTTCTCTCGGCCGCGCCAGTCCCCGATCCGGATGCCGCGCCGAACCCCATCCGGCTTCCCGGTGCCGTGCCGACCCTCCGGGAGCGGTTCCGCGGCTGCCCGTTCGCCGGGCGCTGTCCCCGCAAGCTAGGACAGATATGCGACGATACGCCGCCGCCCACCCGTGCCGGGCCAGGTTCCTCTGGCCATCTTATTTGCTGCCATATCTCAGTCAAGGGTCTCAAGTCGATGCATCTGGAGAAAAGCGGGGTCGCCAGCTAGCTGGCGGCTGCGTAAAACGCGTCCAATAATTCAAAGCTGGGTCATAGCTGCGGAGTGTTACGCTGATATGTGCCGGAAGGCACTCGCTACTGGAAACGGAAATCCGATCTGGCGTGGGAGGGAGTGCCGGTCGAGGCGGTGTTGAACGCGGCCGGGCCCCGTGCCGAAGCGAGATACGCGGCCCTCAGCTAGTAGAAACGCCCCACCGCCACGCCTAGTGCCAGCAGCACTCCAAACCACATGTGCTGCGTGGCAGAGTACCGCAACCCCTGGGCCAGCAAAACTCTCTCCTCCTGGCGCCAGAGGGACCTGAAGGCCCTCGTAGACATTGGGAGAGACAGGAACGCCAGGAGGGGAGCCAGGCTCAGGTCACCCACTACTACGAGCCCAGCCACCACGGCATACGCCACCAATACCAGGCTCAGCCAGAACCACACGGCCCTTTGCCTTCCCATCAACGTCACCGGCGTCACTTTGCCGGAGGCCCTGTCCTCCTCGACGTCCCTTAAGTCGTTGGCTACCAAGATCGCCGTCACCATGCAGGCGACGGGGATGGCCACCATCAGTCCTTCCAGGGTGACGGCCTGAGTATGGACGTAGTAGGCACCCATGACCATGACCGGCCCCATAAAGATAAACACCAGCACCTGGCCGATGCCCAGGGACCCCAACGGATAGGGGCCTGCTGCGTAAAAATAGGCCACCGCCAGGCTGGCTAGGCTTATCACCAGGATCGGCCAGCTAGCTATGAAAACCAGGTAGAGTCCTATGGCAGTAGCTACGCCAAAGCAGACGACAGCGCCCAGTTTCACCGCCCCGGCCGAAAGCAGGCCCAAGGATATTACTTTGTACGGCGCCGCGTGTTTCCGCGTGGCCTCCGGCCTAGCGTGATCGGCGTACTCGTCCACGAGATTTGTGGCAATCTGTACCAGCAGCGAGGCCACTAGCACCAAGAAGAAAAGGTGCAAACTGGCCCGCCCCTCTTGAAAAGCCAGGGCAGAGCCCACCAACACCGGCACTACCGAGGCAGGCAATGTGAAAGGCCGGGATGCCCGGTACCAGGTCTTGATACAGGTCAACGTTGAGCTTCTTGGTCCGACCCCGTGGGGCACTGTCGTGTCCGTCACGTGCTACCCTACCAGGGGTGAGCACGGAACCTCGAGAAGTCCGGCGCCCGCTTCTCCAGGAAGGCACTGGTCCCCTCACTGCTTTCCTCGGTACCGTAATACAGGGAAGTGGCGCCGTGGACCAGATTTTGGATGCCGTAGACGTGGTCCGTATCCGCGTTGAAGGCGTGCTTCAGAAAGCGCAACGCCATGGGGCTCCTCTCCAGCATGTCCCCGGCCCAGGCCATTACCTCCTCCTCCAGACTGTCCACCGGCACCACCTTGTTGACCAGGCCCATCTCCTTGGCTTCCCAGGAGGAGTAGCGATGGCACAGGTACCAGATCTCCCGGGCTCTCTTCTCCCCCACGATGCGGGCCAGGTAGATGGCACCGAAACCACCGTCAAAGCTGCCATACTTGGTGCCGATCTGACCGAATACCGCCCTTTCGGAGGCTATGGTCAGGTCGCAGATTACGTGTAAAACGTGACCACCACCTATGGCATAGCCGTCAACCATGGCAATGACCGGCTTGGGTATCTCCCGGATCATGCGATGGAGATGGGTGACCTGCAGCCTGGACTGCCCGGTATCGTCGCTGTAGCCTCCGTGGCCCCGTGCTTTCACGTCACCACCGGAGCAGAAGTTACCGTTGGCTCCGGTCAACACAACCACGCCGACGCCCGTGTCGTACCACGCGTCGTGGAAGGCGTCCCGCATCTCGTCTATGGTCAACGGGCGGAAGGCGTTGAGCACCTTAGGCCGGTTGATTGTCACCTTGGCTACGCCGTCCTTCTTCTCGTACAGGATGTCCTGGTAGCTGGTTCCCATGAGTTCTCCTCCGGTTGAGCTAGGTGTGGCATTTTCCCCTGATCGTGGAAAGCGCCTCATCCCCCGACGACGCGGGAGCCGGGCGCGGCACTCTCTACCCTATGCCCCTGTACTCTGGGGGTCAATCCCCTCGGCCGGCCTCCGGAGGGCAGCACCTGGCACCGTGGCAGGCTTTTCCTCAGCACCTCAAGCGCGGAAAACAGAGAGAGCGGGGTGCCTCCTCCCCTTCCTGGTCCGGGTAAGGCGTGGTACTCTGTCCCACACAGGCCAAAGAGCCCCGCGATCAGAGGAGGCGATGTGAGAATAGCCGGGGTGTACTGGTACGGGTTTGGCGTGCCCTTCAAACGAAGATACGTAACGGCCAATGCCGCTTCCGTTACACGGTACGGTGCGATTGTGTTCCTGCGTAGCGACGATGGCCTGGTAGGCGTGGGAGAGGCGTCGCCGGTAGGG
>CAYFEZ010000132.1:0-4215 GCA_964342215.1 uncultured Dehalococcoidales bacterium
ATGGCATGCTCTGTGTTTAGGGCTTGACTGGCATCGATAATAGCCTTCTCCAACACGTATTTGCTCCGATTTAGCTTGTTCTCCTGTGCCAGCTTCTGGTCAAGTTCATCTTTTAGTTTTTTGGCAGCAGTAAACTGAGCATAACCCTCTTCTATCGTGGCACGCTGGGCTATTAGCCCTTCATACTCCTTGACTCGGGAATGATGTTGTTTAACCTGGTCATCCAGGTGCTTCAGCATTCTGGCTGTTTCTGCTATATGTTCCTCTAGCTGGGTTAATTGCCACTCTTTGTTTTTAAGCAGTTCTTTTTTCTGCCGCAGTTCATTTAGTCGGGATTCCTGTTCCCTAATTACTTTTTCTATGGAGGAGAGATCGCACTGCGCTTGTGCTAACTCAGCTTCGTAGATCGGCTTTTGGGCTAATTCTTTATCAATTTCATTAATAGCGCTCTCAGCCAGAACCTTCTCCGTTTCCTGTTGTTTAGCCAGTTCCTTAGCTTGCTCCTCAAGTTCATCATAGAAAGAAAGCCCCAGAATATCAGCTAGCACTTGCTTGCGCTGCACCGGTGACTTAGTAGTAAACTCATCCGCGTGCCCTTGCCGCAAGAAAGCACTGTTAACGAACGTGTCATACTTCGCATGTAAAACAGTAATAATTTTCTCTTGTGTCTGAAAAACACTATCGCCCGTAATTGACCTGAAGCCACTCCCACTAGCAATCTGAAATTCAAGAACAGTTTGTCCCGAGCGCCCTCGTCGCTTGGGCTTAGAATGTTTACGAATAATGCGATATAGCTGTTGCCCGACGGTAAAATCAAACTCTACCTCCATTTCCGTCTGACCTAGATGAATAAGGTCGGCATCACTTTTCGCTCGGGCCTTCCCCCATAATGCCCAGGTCACCGCATCAATCAGAGCCGATTTACCGTTACCATTATCACCACAGATGCAGGCAGTGTGAATACCACTAAAAGAGAGTACCGGAACATTATCTCCATAGCACATAAAATTGCGCATTGTCAGCTTAAAGGGAATCATTCATCAAGCCCCACAACGAGTAGTAGCAATTTATTCTAACATAAATAAAAGGTTTTTTATTAACCTCACCCCCTTAATCCCCATCTGGCTGGACTAAACGCCATGTAATAAGCATTTATGGTGTTCCTGTCTGGTGGGGATGGCCCCACCGCTAAAATCATCAAATAGTTATTTATTAGTTAGTTTGCCTCCGGTCATTTCAATTGTAAATTAACCGCTTGATTGCAAATCAAAACCATTTGTGGTACAATGCATGTCGGTTGTAAGTACGGGTTACCACATAATGAGTTTAACGTTTCAGTTGTCCTCAAGTATTGGGTGGCCAAAACTCTAACCAAATAAGTGAGAGAGGAGGTCATACAATGAGTTTTCAGGACAAGTCGCTTGAGTGTTCCGATTGTGGGGCAAACTTCACTTTCAGCGCTGGGGAACAAGAATTCTTTTCATCTAAAGGATTTGCAAATGAGCCTAGGCGTTGCCCCGAATGCCGTCAGTCAAGGAAATCAGAGCGTTACGGAAACAGCAGCTATGGGTCCAGGCGCCAGATGTTCCCCGCAGTATGTGCTGAATGCGGCAAGGATACCGAAGTGCCATTTGAACCCCGTGGTGATAAGCCAGTTTACTGCAGTGACTGCTATCGCGCAAAGGCAAACTAAGTGTTTAATACTTGAGTTTAACTGTTAGGGCATACACGAGCTGGATACATCCGACCCGTGTATGCCCCTTAAAACCCATAAGAAAAACCTTTTATTCTACTAATGTGCAAAATAACGGACTGCTACCTTAGCATGGGCCACATTTCATAACTAGTGTACATTTCACTGACACCATACTGCAATCGTTTGTAGCTTCTATATATTCCTTCTTGACAAAGGACATTCATATTTAATGAATATTGTATGAAAAACGGCTATGGTAAAATTAAAAACGTCTATCAACGAGTTATGCCAGTATTACCAATGATACCTACGATATAAATGGAACCAAACTATATCACCTTATTTAACTCTGGCGAGTTAGAACGCCGTGCTAATGCACTTGAAGAACGATTAGCCTCGTGCGATATCTGCCCTCGGGAATGCCACGTCAATCGGTTACACAATGAACTGGGTTTTTGCCATTCGGGACATCTCCCCATAGTATCAGCGGTCTGTACACACCATGGAGAAGAACCTGTTATATCAGGAAGCAGGGGATCAGGTACGATATTCTTTGGTAACTGCAATATGAGGTGTGTTTATTGTCAGAACTACCAGATAAGTCAGAATTGGGAAAAGCAAAAATCAAAGCAGATAGATTGCCATTCCCTCGCCCAACATATGCTCTACCTTCAGAATGAATTAGGCTGTCATAATATTAATTGTGTTTCACCATCTCACTTTGTTCCCCAGCTGGTTAGGGCACTACTAGAAGCCGTACTGATGGGGCTTCGCGTACCACTAGTATACAATACTGGCGGTTATGATTCTCTTGCCACTCTAAAAGAGCTTGATGGTATAGTTGATATTTACCTGCCTGACTTAAGGTATGCCTCTGATAATTGGGGCAAGAAATTCTCGCATATTCCAGATTATGTAACGCGAGCTCGGCGAGCTATCAAGGAAATGTATAGGCAAGTTGGTAATTTGATCATGGATAAGTTTGGCTTGGCACAACGTGGATTAATTGTGCGCCATCTCATTCTACCCAACGGACTAGCGGGCACAGAAGAATCATTAATTTGGTTAGCTAGAGAGCTTTCTCCAACGGTAACAATTAGTATAATGTCTCAATACTCACCGCTACACCGGGCCCAACGGATCCCATTACTTTCCAGAAAAATTTCAGAGGTTGAGTATGAAACCATTCTCCATTTACGATCTGACATAGGAATGCAGAATGGCTGGATCCAAGAAATGAGCTCAGCGGAAAATTATATCCCGCACTTCCTGCGAAAAGGGCATCCCTTCCTTAGCACTCCTAAAAAACAGCCATGACACTACATTGTCATCTCTCTTAAGATCACTCTTGGTGTTTACCTATTATGTCATTGCCTGCAAACCCAGATTGATGATATAATACAATTCTGCTCTCGGAATTATTAAAATTAAGGAAATGAATTGCAATGGGTGATAAGCCACTTATAGATCTGAAAACCTTTATAGAGAATGTAAACAAGAAGAACAAGAAGCATAATGGCAAGAAAATTCGATTCTCCTTTACTAAGAGAAAACGGAAATAGTAACTTACCCTTACCTATCGGCCCTAATGGACAACTTCACTCTACTGTAGGGCTTTTTATGCTCTTTAAGAGGTTCAGTTTAATTATACAACCCTAGGACAAAAAAATAGGTTGTACCTACCTTTCGAACAGTGGATCTTATACCCATTCGTTCTGTACCGGTATCTAGGATTAGTATGTTATCAATCCACAAAATGGGACACTTTTAAAACCAAACACCTTGATATGATCAGACATCATCAATAAGCCCGCCAAGTCACCGGTATTTCCAACACAGAAACCAAATACTCTACCAGATTTTACATGAGAAAAAACTTTTTTTCTTTGCTTTATATTTATGATGTATAATGAAGTAAATGGTTGATATTCGCTGGACTTTAGCCTAACTAGCTTGCCGGAGTCTGAACCTCGTCCAGGTAATTCATAACGATTGAGGATAAGGATAAGCATTTAGTGAATAACACTAGTGGTTTTGTTAATATAAACCGCTTTAAGCCGGGTAAAACAATAAAACGACTCAGGAAGATTGGCGATAACCCGTATAAGATAGGGCCGGAGAGAAGAAAAAGAAAGGGCAGGGAACAGTCATGAAAAGGGTTGGGATTCTTTACCATCCGAAGATTACTGCTGCCACTACGCTGGCCAAGAAACTACAGGAATTTTTAGGCTCCACTGGTATTTCGGTCTGGTTATGCTCTGCCTGGGAAAAGGAGAGAGCCAAGGCTCAGGTAAATAATACCGATTTAGTCCTCAGTATTGGTGGCGATGGCACTATTCTAAGGGCAGTTCAGATAGTGGTTCCCGGCGTAATCCCAATTACGGGCATAAACCTGGGCAACCTAGGATTTATGACTGAGCTCAGCGCTGATGAAGCTATAGCTAGGCTACCTGCCTTATTGGCGGGGGAAGGTTGGACCGATGAACGAGCTATGCTTGAAGCCGAACTTGTGCCTACCG
>CAYFEZ010000133.1:0-4133 GCA_964342215.1 uncultured Dehalococcoidales bacterium
GTAAAGCCGGTTGTTCTGAGAGCTCCTAAGGTTGATTCTTTTAGGGTCTGCCAGGAAAGAGATCGATAGCCCAAGCCTATTATTATCGCACCAAGGACACCAGCTCCAGCTGCTTCGGTTGGAGTCGCTATACCACCATAAATAGATCCCAACACAACTATAGCTAAGACAAATATAGGCCACACACCCAATAGTTTCATAAAACTATTCTTCCAAGGAATAGCTTTTCCCTTGGGAGCCATTTGCGGTCGAATCCTAACCCGTATAGCAATGTATGTCATGTACAAGACGGCCATCATAATGCCAGGAATTATTCCAGCGATAAACAGCTTGCCTATAGATTGCCTTGTCATGATTCCATAGATTATAAAATGGATGCTCGGAGGGATAAGATTTCCCAAACTACCACCACTGGCAATAGAGCCCATTGCCAATCCCTTGCTGTAACCCCGTGCCTCCATTTCGGGCAAGGCCAATCGACCTATCGTGGCGGCACTGGCCACACTTGAACCACTACAAGCAGCGAATACTGTTCCAGCAACTACATTGGAGTGCAGAAGCCCTCCGGGGAGATGGTCAAGAGTTGGTGAGAGCGCGTTATAGGCCTTTCCACTGACACCACTTCGGAAAATAAGTTCGCCCATGAACACGAACATCGGGATTGCTGCTAGGGCATAACTGTTAAAGGTACGCCAAGTTGAGAAACCAATCAATATTTCCTGTTTCAACCCAATGGTGACCCAGATTACGATTATTCCAGTAAGTGCCAGTGCGACAAATATCCGCATGCCGCTAGCCAGCCCAACAAGGAGAATGGCCAGGGCTATAATCATCACCGTAGTCCAATCCATTAATACATTCCTCTGCCTTGCAGGCGCGATCTCATTGATCAGTCCCTTTTGGGGGGCCCTCAGACCTGGATAGTAAGAAAGCTGACTTCAGAGATATTACTGTCGTACGCAGCAACTCAACAAGCAACAGCCCAAAGCCTATGGGTAACATCAGTTGAATTAATCCAATGGGGGTTCGTATTGTAGTAGTGGAGGTGGTATGACTAATTAAAGACTGTCCGGTTATCTTGGAAACTTGAATCAGTATGAAAGCAATGCAAAAGACGGTGATCATGTCAGTAATTACGGTGAGCCAGGCTTGAGCCTTTTGTGGAAGCAACATCACGCCGGCATCAACACTAACATGACCACCGTCTCTCAATATCCAGTTAGCCGCTATTATAGAAATCCCAACCATGAGGTAGCCAGTAAATTCATCCGGGAAAGCGAGTGGTGCCCCAAACACATACCTTGATACCACCCCCACTACAATAACTATGGCCATTAGGCCGACCATTACCTGACCAGTAACCTTAGCTATGGTTACAAGCCAACTAAGTATTATCTCGGTAACTCTAACCAAGGAATTACCCAAGCTAACACCTCTCATTCTCCTGGTACGCCTCCAGGGTCTATAGAACTGCAATCACCAGATGATATTCTTTCTACAGTGGAATTTATTGGTAAGCAGCCTTGCCAACAGTAGCCAGCATGACATTTAGCCATTTTAGCCCGTCGGGTCCGGCGTTCTTCAACCACTCGTCATAAACTGGGGATATCATCTCCGCCGCCTTTATTTTTTCCTGGTCGCTTACTTGGACCATCTCTATTTGTCCAGTTGCCTCAAGTTCTGCAATATCTTCCTCCGCTGACCAAAACTCAGTCTCCCAAATCCATGGTTCCCACTTCTCCGCTGCGTTAAGTAGAGCATTTTGATAATCCTCTGGAAGCTGGTTGAATGCTGTGGTATTCACGATTAGGCCAGAGCCAAAAGCCATGGCACTCCAGTAGTTCATATAGTCACAAAGTTCGAACATTTTCATGCTGAAAATGGTTCCTGGACTCCAGAAATGACCCTCGACAATTCCGGTGGCACTAGCAGAATACGCCTCGGAAAAGGGAACACTGACCGGTACGGCTCCCATAAGTTCAATAACCGTACTCATGGTAGCGCTCTGAGTTCTTATCTTCAGGTCTTGCCAATCCTCAACGGTTGCTACTTCCCTGGTTGCAGTTAATGGAGCGAGGTAACTGGACCAGTTTGACAGTAACATCCCATTCCAATCTGCTAGGATTTCGTCCCACATGGGCTTAACTGCTCTGTTCAGTGCTTCAACATCTGCTGGTTTAGTTGCCAGAAATGGAATCTCACTAACCGTGGCCAATGGTTCATCACCTGCTACCCGGCTGTTGAAAGAGTGCGCTATTTCCACGGCATCTTGACTCATGACACGAAGAACATCTTCCTCTGAATAACCGAGTGCCCCCCCGGGAAATATCTCAATTATGAATCGGCCGCCAGTTTGTGCCTTCACCTCATCAACTATGTGTTGCATGTAATCCACCTCTTTTTCACCTTCGGCAGAGATGGTGTGAAGCCGCCAAGTAACCGCATCTGGCTCTTTGGGACCACAACCGACTGCCGTTGAAGCCACTAATACAAGAGCCAACAAAATACTCCCGACAACGATCCTGTGTTTTCTGCTCATATTATTCCCTCCTATTATATTTTTATGTATTTTCCAGAATAATTTACTTGTTCGCTACATTTCTATCACACCCCCATTATCTACAAACTCCGCTTACACCATGTGTACGGTTGTACGAAAAATGGCCACTAATTTCTCATCACAGCTACCAATTAGCCTCGGTATTTCAATTGGCTCCACCATGCAAAATGTGAAGTTTAGCTACTATTCGACCCCGATAGCACTAGCTTGCGCATATTGGAAGAGTAGTTTACCCTGTGGTGTAAAGGGATATGCTTTTTGGCTACGATGAATGTCCAAGTTAACAAACATTTCTGCCATTTTTACACATACAGCTCCGGGATCTATGACCGGAACGTCCAACTCCGCTTCAATTTCTTCTGCTGTCAATATAAACGGGATAAATACAGCGCAGAATGGTAATATAACCTGGGCGTCTTCTTCCTTAATGGCTTGCTTACATATACTTAGTGTCTTGTCTTTGATTTCTGACTTCCTATCCCATGCCTCCCCCACCGATATATTCCAGGCTTTAATTGAAGTTACAAAATCTGTCATTCCCCAACGCTTTAGCAATTTTCTGGCATATGTTCTTACTGAGTCTTCTATAATTAGCAGGCAAATCCTATCGCCGAGTAGGGTGGCAACATGCAACGGAGTTAACCCTGAATCAATAACTGGAATTTTAACCAGATGCCGAGCAATTTCCACACCTACGTCGTATTCGCCAGTTGTCCATACTGCGTCATAGCCCTCCTCTTCGGCCAGTATTACTTGTTGGATGAGGAAAGGAGCTGATGATTGAATACGTGCCTCATTGATGTGACCTACCATTGGGCCGACATTAGGGCCTGCATCAAGAAAAGCTACATCGATTTCGGTTCCTGGTGATGCATAGCTTTTTGCAACTTTTATTGACCATTCTTGGAAATCAGGTGCAGTGTTCTGTTTTGAGGCGGGACGTATCGCTTTGATTCTCATTGTTATACCTCCTGTTATTTTTTTATTTAGCGGTTAACTTCGCAACGCAATCACTTTCGTATCTATTCAGAACAAACGACCCTCTTATCCTGCTCTGCACTTGTATGCTACTTTTTGTTACTTGGTAGTAGCCCTAAAGTATAGCAAATAGTATGGTCTGGGGTCAATGGTACTGTGGCTATTTCATACACGTGGTGACAGACAATATTAGTCGAGTAGTGCTAAAAGTCTGCCGTATTGATCAATTCGCTCTTTAATGCATAGAAGTTTCAATACACCATAGAGAGCAGTTGAGCAGCTTGAGACAACCGGCTTGCCGAGATCCTTCTCGAGACTACTTATTACCTTCAATGCTGGCGAAGACCCACAAATTATGAAAATGGCATCCACCTCTGGGGCTGACTGGTTGGCCTTCCTTGCCAAACTATAGTACGTATAAGGTGAAAGGCTTAATTCGGCTAACTCTTGATTCGTGTTATAGCCAAGCCCTTTACTATAAACAGTCTCAATTTCGTTCTCTTTAAGAAACTTGATTGCTAAATCCATCAATTCTTGAGAATAAGGGCCAATTAAGGCTACACTTTTAACTCTCAAATCAGCAAAGGCCATTAAA